>NZ_JACJRY010000038.1:0-59611 GCF_014697485.1 Anabaena sp. FACHB-83
GGTAATAATGGTTCAATAATTAGCCACTCTTCATCTGTTAAACTGCTTAAATACATAAGTGACAAAACATACTGTTATTTTATCAGTATACTAGATCCCAAATGGGTTCTATACAGATAAAGGTTACATTTCTTCGGGAGCATTTATCCCGGCTGATCAAACCTTCAAGACTAGGGGTGGTGTTGTCACAATTCAAGTGATTGAAGGTAGTGTAGAAAGCATAGAAGTTAGGGGACTCAAACGACTCAACCCGGATTATGTGCGGAGTCGCATTGCTGTAGCTACAGGCAAACCCTTAAACGTCAACAAGTTACTCCAAGCACTGCAACTATTACAACTAAATCCTTTAATTAAAAATATTTCGGCGGAGTTGGCGGCTGGTTCTCGTCCAGGGACTAGTGTAATTGATATCAGGGCATCTGAAAATTCAACCTTCAGCGCCCAGGTGAATTTTAATAATAATCGAGTTCCGAGTATTGGCAGTTTTCAGAGACAAATTCAATTTAACCAAGCCAATTTATTGGGATTAGGTGATGGACTTTCTGTTGCTTATGCCAACACCGATGGCAGTAATGATGTTGATGTTAGCTACACATTACCAGTTAATCCCTACAATGGGACTGTGCAGTTTCAATATAACTACACCACTAGCAATGTTGTAGAAGAACCTTTTGATTTTTTAAATATTGAAGGTAGATCCCAAGACTTTGCCATTACCTTTCGCCAACCACTGTTGCAAACTCCTACCACAGAATTTGCCTTGGGAATTACAGCCAATCGGCGTAACAGTGATATTGGCTATTTAGAAGCTTTAGTTGGGGAACGTGTTCCCTTTCCTTCACCGGGGTCTGTGGATGGTCAAACTCGGCTTTCGGTGCTGCGATTTTTTCAAGATTGGACACAACGCAATAGTAGAGAAGTATTTGCAGCGCGATCGCAATTTAGTTTTGGAATCGATGCCTTTGATGTTACCAACAGTGGCGCACCACCAGATAGCAGGTTTTTCTCTTGGCGGGGACAAGCCCAATGGGTACGCCTGTTAGCACCGGAAACTTTACTTGTATTACGAGCCGATGCTCAATTAGCCGACAGAGCATTAGTACCCCTAGAACAGTTTGGTTTGGGTGGTCAAGCAACAGTCCGGGGCTATCGCCAAGATTTACTTTTGACAGATAATGCAGTTTTTGTGTCGGCTGAATTACGTTATCCGATTCTCCGCGCCCCGCAATTAGGAGGTGTATTACAATTAACACCATTTATTGATTATGGTACTGCTTACAACAGTTCCAATCGTGCTGATCCTGATCCTAATAGCCTAGCTTCTGTTGGTTTGGGATTACTATGGCAAAGCGATCGCATTAATGCCCGATTTGATTGGGGTATCCCTTTAATTGATGCTAATTCTCAGAATAATACTTTGCAGGAAAATGGTTTGTATTTTTCTTTAGTTTATACTCAACCGTTTTAGGAAGTCTGAAATTTGAAGTTTGAATAAGAAAAAAGACTTTTAAAAATTACTTAGAAGACGTATTTCGACTCCTTTCTCCTGCGGAGACGCTAACGCGAACGACTACGCTCAAGGCAAGTCGCTCAATGCTCAACAAGCTTGCTAGAAGAGGGTTGAGCGAAGCGATGCACTGAGCTTGTCGAAGTGTCGAAACCCGGTAATCTCAAGTCAGGTTTAACTTATTCCTTCTGCTGATCAAATATTTTTTGTCTGGTTAAATTACGAATTTAAAAATTATGTCTGCACTAATTATTTTTGCGACAATATCACAAATGACTCAGCCAGTTGCCCTGATTCCCAACTCTTACCAAGTTGCGATACAAAATGTGACTACACCCATCACAGAAACTCTGTTGTCAGCAAATCCCCAACAAACTTTAGAAGAAGGGATGCAACTTTACCGAACTGAAAATTTTAGCGAAGCGGCTAAATTGTTTCAGCAAGCGGCGGGAGGCTTTCAAGCACAAACCGATCATCTCAATCAAGCCCTAGCCTTAAATTATCTGGCATTGGCAGAACAGCAAATTGGACAATTACCCCAAGCGCAAAAAGCGATCGCTGACAGTTTGGCACTATTAAAAATAGTGGCGCAAAGAAATTCGTCAGACTATTTATCAATACTTGCCCAAGCTTGGAACACTCAAGGACAAATACAATTAGCATCAGGACATTCCCAAGAAGCATTAACCAGTTGGGAGCAAGCAACAGCTATTTATACTAAATTGGGTGATGATGCTGGGAAAATTGGTAGCCAACTAAATCAAACTCAAGCATTACAAGCATTAGGATTATATCGTCGGGCAAGAATTACTTTAATTCAGGTAAATGAATTACTCGAAAAACAACCAACTTCTCCCCTAAAAGTGATGGGACTACTGAATTTAGGTAATACTTTGCGGTTGATGGGTGATTTAACTCAAAAAAATGCTGAGGGAACAGTAATAGAAAACCTTGGTTCTTTGCAAGTATTAGAGAAAAGTTTATCCCTAGCTGCACAAGTATATCCACAATTAATACCCGACATTCATTTGAGTTTAGGAAACACTGCTCAAGCTTTAAGTTTAGGGCAGAATCCTGAAGAGAAAAGCCAAAGACTTGCCGATGCTTTAGATTATTACACTAAAGCTACCCTAGCTAAATCACCGTTAACTCGGTTGCAGGCAAAACTGAATCAAATGCGCCTATTAATGGATCAGCAAAAATGGCAGCAAGTCCAAAGTTTGTTGCCAGAAATTCACCAACAACTCGATGCTGTACCAGCAAATCGCACAACTATATATGCGCGGATTCACTTTGCTCAGAGTTTGACTTGTTTGAAACAATTAACTGAACCTATGAGGATGGGAATGAATGCTAATTGTCCCAAAAATGAGATATTAGTCGATGGGAGTTTTAGTAATGTCAAAAACCTCGAAACTGTGCAATTAACCGGGGAAAATGTAGAATGGAAAGCGATCGCCCAAATGATTGCCAGTGCAGTTGACCAAGCTAAAATCCTCAAGGATAGGCGTGCAGAAGCTTATGCTTTAGGGGCATTAGGTAATTTATACGAGCAAACCCACCAGTGGCAAGAAGCCCAACAATTGACTCAGGAAGCTTTAAAATTGGCGGAAGGAATTGGTGCTGCTGATATTGCTTATCGTTGGCATTGGCAATTAGGCAGGATTCTTAAGGCGCAAGATAATCCGCGACGTAACGAACAAGCGGCGATCGCAGCTTACACCAAAGCGGTGAATATTCTCAAATTATTGCGGAGTGATTTAGTAGCGATTAACCGGGAAGTCCAATTCTCCTTTCAAGAGGGAGTAGAACCGGTTTATCGGGAACTCGTGAGTTTATTGCTGCAAAATTCGCCCTATCAAGAAGATTCCGCAGCCAGTCAAGAAAATCTCAAAACTGCTAGGGATGTTATTGAATCACTGCAATTAGCGGAGTTAGATAACTTTTTTCGCACAGCTTGTTTAGATGCTAAACCTGTGCAGATTGACGAAATTGATCCTAAAGCCGCAGTCATTTATCCGATTATTTTACGCGATCGCTTAGAGGTAATTGTTTCTTTACCTAACAAAGCTCAAAACCAAAAACAAAACTTATTATTACGCCCCAAACCCATTCCAGTTTCTCAAACCGAAGTAGAAAAGACCATTCAAGAACTACGGGCAAAATTGGTGACACGTTCAACGCGGGAATTTTTGCCGATTTCCCAAAAAGTTTATAACTGGTTGATTAAAGATATCGAACCCCAATTGCAAGCACACAAAGTAGAAAACCTCGTGTTTGTCTTAGATGGCGCATTGCGGAGTGTCCCAATGGCCGCACTTCATGATGGAAAAGAATATTTGATTCAGAAAGGCTATAACATTGCACTCACACCAGGGTTACACCTATTACCGACTCGTTCTTTAAGCAGAGAAAAACCGCGCACTATTGCAGCCGGAATCACAGAAGCCATCGGTAACTTTGAAGGACTACCCAGTGTTGCAGAAGAGATTAACTCTATTAAACAACAAGTACCAGCGCGAGTCCTGCTAGATAGTCAATTTACTAAAATTGCCTTAGAAAAAATCATCAAGTCATTTGGCGCACCGGTAGTTCATCTGGCGACACATGGTCAATTTGCTTCTAACGCCGAAGATACCTTTATTTTGACTTGGAAAGATTCGCAAACTAAAGACCTCACCTTAGTCGGCGATCGCGTCAATGTTAACGAATTAAGTTCATTATTGCAAACTAGAGAGAATAGCCAAAGAAATGCGATCGAGCTATTAGTTTTGAGTGCTTGTCAAACCGCTACTGGCGATAAACGGGCTGGTTTAGGAATTGCTGGATTTGCACTGCGTTCTGGGGCGCGTAGTACATTAGCAACATTATGGAGTGTTGATGATCAAGGTACTGCCATGATTATGGGAGAGTTTTATAAACAGTTTGCTAATAGCAAAGAGACTAAAGCAGAAGCTTTAAAACGCGCTCAACTTCTGCTTTTAGCAGACCCTAATTATAGGCATCCTTTTTATTGGTCTCCTTACGTTTTAGTAGGTAATTGGCTATAAATTCATGGAATTGGGAAAACTTAGTCATTAAATTGTTGCCGTTCTGTTTTGATCACTTTTCCTTCTGCATTAAAGCGGATGATAAACTCAAACCACGCAAAATCCCCAAAAGGTGCTGCACCATCTTGGCCATAATGCCAAGAACTGTCATCCTCTGATGAATACTTCTGTGCTGGTAAAATTTTTGATACTTCAGCTTTCGTCATTCCTGGTTTGATACTCTCGAACTTCTGCATTGTAAAACCTGGAGGTAATTGAGTATCAATTAAAGGATAGAAGATAAATTCACTTTCTGAGAAACAGACGGAAATCCCTACAGGTAAAACGAATATCACAAAAAATAATATCAATCCCTTAATTAATTTCATTTTTTAATTCGTCCTTTCCCATTGACGTTGAATTTCTGTAATTGTTTTACTATCTGCTGGTGGAAGAATTTTCACACTCGGCTTAACTTCTACGCCAGGAATATTTTGATTCCACGGACTATTCGGCACAGTCTTTAAATCAATATTATGATTTACCGGACGAAAACCATACCGCACAAATACTGCTTGTTGTTCTGGTTGGGTGAGAAAGTCTAAAAATTGTTTGGCGGCTTTTGCTGTCCCTGCGTCTACGTCTCGTCGGACAATGGCGGCGGTGGCGGTAGTTTCAATTGATGGGTCTAAATAATAAACTTGGTATGGTTTGCCTTTACTGGCGGCTGATTGTTGCCAACGATATAAAGCTACACTTTCATAGACAGTAGCGACATCAGCATCATTAGCACCTCTAACAATAAATTCTTGTAGAAGAATATCTGTAGAACGAGGCGGTTGATAAACTGATTTTTTGATTAAACTAAATAGTTCTTGGACTGAGGAATTATTAAAACTATCGGCGTTAATAACACCACCTAATTTTGATTGTGTCCACAAGTTCAAAGTTAACTGACCGCTATTAGACCGCGTGGGGTCGGTGGTGACAAAATCAAAACTACCCCAGTTACTTGAACCGCCAACTTTTCCCCAGTTACCAGCTTGCATTGCTTGTTCTAGTTTTGACCATTGAAAGCGTCCATTGGGAAAAAGGACTTTACCCCGTTCTGGCCAAGCAATACCTACAAGTAAGGTTTTAGCCAGTGGTTGAGGAGTTTCATAAAAGGGTTCGGTTTGGGTGGTGCTGCGGAGGCGATCGCTTAATTCTGTTAAAATTTCTCCATTGGCTGGAATTAACACCGCAGGTTTAAAATCATTTTTCTGGTCAACATAATTGTTCACCATATCTTGTGAACCCTGAAATTTGAGTTCTAACTTGATATTAGGGTTTGCTTGCTCAAATTTAGCTTCTAGTTGTTGCAGTGGTTCTTGTAATTCTGTCCCGCTAACAATGACCACTGTTTGCTGTAAACCAGGAATTGGCGCGTAGGTTAAACCTAATGCAGCTGCGATAATAGTTACAGAAGTAAAAACTTGTTTTCTGCGGTTGAATTGAGATTTTTTGCTTTTCATATTATTTTGTTTTGTTAAAAAAGTGGCTTGCAGTAACTAGTATCAAAGCGAACATAATCAGAATAATTAAGAAGAATAAAGCTATCGAAAAGATAATACTAATGTTGAGACCTACTAAATTTTTCAGAAAATCCAAAGCACTCCAATAAGTATCTTTAACTGTGATTTCTAAGGATGCTTGACCACTATTACTTAGTAGTGTTTCTAGTCGTTCTTTATCTGCTAATGCTGTTTTTAAATTACTCCCGTAAAAATATAGCTCTTCTCCTTGATTATTAGTTTTGAGGTAAATATAAGTTCCTTCAGGTAAATCTTCTTTAAAGACATACTCTTCTAGCTCCACATCCGTTAATCTAAATGATGTAGATGTATTTGACCATAAACCATATAAATGGCTAACCTGCTGCTGACATTTGACATAATTAGGTTCAAGTCGGTGACATTTTAAGTTAATTGATTTACCCAGCGTCAATACCAACATAGGGATAACTATCAACGACTCTGCAAAGATGACAACAAAGGTAAATTTTTTGAGATGGCTGATTTTTTTCTGCATATATTAGGAATCCGCTTTGATTCCTGAAATTACAACTTCACTGTCTTATAGCCTTTCTTTTTCTAGTGAAGTACAAGCAAGAATAATTAACCGCAGATGGACACAGATAAATTTGCACCTCAGCAGACTAGGAAAGGCTATACTACTAAATCCAGATTTTCTGCAAGGCTATTGAGTTCATCAGCAATTAATTGCAAACCATTAATCTGTTCTGCATCACTTAAATCAGATGTACGTAATCTTGTTTGGAGTTTTTGCAATACGCCAGCAAAATCTTGAATGAGAGTAGCAATATTGATAACTCTGGCTAGACGACTATCTTCACCTTCTTGTGCTAGTTCTATATTACGTTTCAGACTTTCTGCTAACTGATTCAGATGTCGTTTAGCTACACCAGAACTAGCTGGTAATTTGGTTTTGACTTCTGTAAGTTGCTGTTGTAGAGCTTCGATAGAAAGGAGTGAATTTGTATGATGTAGACTAACTCCTAATTTATCAAGTTTAGCTGGAAGTTCGGCGGCGCGATCGCAACTCATTAAAATTGTTGTCAACAGTTCCACATGAAAGGTATCAGTTAATAATTTCTGCACCTCTAACCGCATAGCATTAGCTTGATTTGCTAAAGCCAAAGCCGATGATTTAACTGTTAATATTTCCCGTTCTAAAGCTGGATTATCTAACTCTAATACCTCACCTTCACGATACTTGAAAAAACTTGCACCAGCCACCGCCACACCAGTCGCCACAGGTAGCATCATCAAACTAGACAAATTCCCCAAACGTACCCCAACAAATAAAGTCAAACCACCAACTAAAACAGCCACTGGATAATACAAAGGATTGACTAACTTCACCATAAAAAACTCCGCGTACTTTGGCGTTTAAAACTCCACCTGTAAGTTTGACATGACCTGCGAAATTGTCTCAGGATTGCCTTGAGAATAATATCCTCCATTTAACTCGGCAATTGCTTTTAAAACATCTGGTTTAAATTCACCTTCCTTACCATAGCCAATCGTAAAAAAGCTAATTCTTTGGTCAGTTGCAAAACCGCTTTTTTTCAATTCTGCTTCTAACTCATTTAATCTAATCTTTGAACCAGCATCTTCACCATCAGTTAATATCAACACAGCGTTAATGGCATCTTGACGCAGATTTTTTTGTAGCCAATTTCTTGCTTCTAAAGCCGCATCATATAATTTTGTGCCGCCATCAGCCCGCAGTTCATTGATGAATTGCCAACCGCGATCGCGTCCTTGGGGTGTACCATCAACTAATACAGGTGGACGAATTATTGAGTCAAAATCAATCAAGGCAATTTGCTCTTTTGGCCCCAAGTTCTTAATATAGTTTTGTAAAGTATTTTGGACTGCTGGTAATTTATCACCCGACATGGAACCAGAAGAATCAACAACAACCACCACTAAAGAAGGTTTTTTTGCCAATTCTTGCCAAGATTTCAACATTGCATCGACAACTTCTGGCTTTGGTGGACGCAGTGAATCATATTTAGCTTGGGGTTCTACACCAAAGTCGGGACTGAACTTAGCACCCAAAGCTACACCAGGAGTTCCGGGACGTAAACCCAAATCGGTGGCAATTTTTTGTGTTTCTGGCGATCGCCAATAAGTGATAAACTTTTCCGCAGCCGCCTTTTCATCGGCGCTGACCCAAGGTGCATTCGGGATAATCGCCCGCATATTAGAAGTAAAAGTAGCTTTGGGATAAACTGCTTGATAACGTTGCTGTCCTGTTGCTAAACCAGAATTGGCTACAATTACACTCGATTCATATACTGAACCAACGGAAGCCCAAAAAGGCCCATTCTTCACCATCGCTTGGGCGAGAGAATTAGTCGAAACCCCGTAACGAGTAATCTTGCTTTGAATTTGCTGAATTTGGGGTTGAAATTGCTGCACATCCGCCACTGTGATTTCTTCAGGACGCTTACCTGATACACTGGCGTATTGAGCTACCAATGTTTGCAGCCCAGAATTAGAACGAGTCGGGGCAGAATGTACATAATGAACTGTCACAGGTGGCGAAGTTGGGTCAATATCACGGTGAGTTTTAGCCGTCACCAAAGCTTTGTAAGGATCTGCAACCTTCCGCAAACCACTGGCGATGTCAGCTTGCGCCATAAATACCATTGGTGTGTTCGCAACCAGTGACGACTCTGTGATTTCTGGGATGTAATTTTTCCCCGGAAACAGTTGATTCATCCGGTAAATTAACTGACTGTGATATATGTCACCATCCAGAGAAATAATTGTGGGAAAATCTGCTGCGTCGGCTTGTACTGTCCCCTTTTGCAACTGTTCTGCTAAAGCCACTACCTTGGTCACGACATCGCCACTACCCAAAGACTCGCATTTCACTTGAAAAGCTGTACCATTATCTAGCTTTGGTTGAGTCGTATTAAAATTTTTCGCCGCTTGATTGCAAAAGTCACCCAAAGCACTACCAACCAGTAACTTGACTGTTAACCCGGTAAAATTATTCTCGGAATTTGGGTCAGTGTTACATCCCGTCATGAACACTAAAGCAGAGATTACTACAAGATGAGTGGCGAACCGCGACCTTTGAAAAACCATGCACTTCTCCCAGAATCAAGAGTAATCTAGTAATCTTGGCAATCAAGTGGTAAATTCTGCTTCTATTGTGCGATCAAAAAGTTAATTTTCAGTTAATTGATGGAGTGTAAAAGATAAACCTTATATCTGTATAATAATCAAGCCGCATCTAGTTACACTGCATCTCTCCCTGCCTCTGTGCTAAAAAATTAAAATTTTGTAACAAATAGCTAAAAGTCGATAGGGAAACCGATGTTTTATGGGATGATGGCAAAGTAGACTACATCTGCCTCTTTATCTACAGGGAATCTCTTATGGCTCTCCGTCTTGGTGATACAGTACCAAACTTTACACAAGCTTCTACACATGGCGACATAGATTTTTACGAATGGGCTGGTGATAGCTGGGTGGTGCTGTTTTCTCACCCTGCTGACTTCACACCTGTTTGTACAACTGAATTAGGTACAGTTGCGAAACTCAAGCCAGAATTTGACAAGCGTAACGTGAAAGCGATCGCTCTCAGCGTTGATGATGTAGAATCTCACAAAGGCTGGGTAGGCGACATCGAAGAAACTCAAAGCACCACCCTTAATTACCCCATTTTGGCAGACGCAGATCGTAAAGTTTCCGACCTTTACGACATGATTCATCCCAACGCTAACGCAGCAGTAACAGTGCGTTCTGTGTTTGTAATTGATCCCAGCAAAAAACTGCGTCTCACCTTCACCTATCCTCCCAGCACTGGACGTAACTTTGATGAACTGTTGCGAGTAATTGATTCCTTGCAACTCACTGATAACTACAGCGTAGCCACCCCAGCAGACTGGAAAGATGGTGATAAGGTTGTTATCGTCCCCTCTCTCAAAGACCCCGAAGTCTTAAAAGAAAAATTCCCCAAAGGTTACGAAGTAGTCAAACCCTATTTGCGGTTAACTCCTCAACCTAACAAGTAATGAGTGCTGAGTTGAAAGTGCTGAGTGCTGAGTTAAGGCATTCAGCAATCAGTACTGAGTATGCTAAAGTCCCATTAAAATTTTGTATCAAGGCGCAAAGTTGCAAGACTCTATTCTTAGCGACTTTGCGCCTATTCTTCGAGAAGCCGCTACCGCGTCTATGCGTGAGAATAAAAATAAAGCCAGTCGCCCAAGCATTATGCTTTCAGATCCCTTATTACTTCAAATGCCAGCATCAATGCAAATGACAGATGAACAATTCTTTGATTTCTGTCAAGTCAACCGTGACTTACGCATTGAAATGAATCAGTTCGGAGAAATTTCAATTATGCCGCCTACGGGTTCAGAAACAGGAAATCGCAACTTTAATGTAGCTTTACAGGTAGGAGTTTGGTCAGAAAAAGACGGTACAGGTATTTGTTTTGACTCCAGTACAGGCTTTACATTATCTACGGGTGCAAAACGCTCTCCTGATGCTTCTTGGATGAAATTAGAACGATGGAATGCTTTATCATCAGAACAACAACAAAGATTTGCACCGATTTGTCCTAATTTTGTCATTGAATTGCGATCGCCTAGCGATAATCTCCAACCCCTCAAAGATAAAATGGCAGAATATATGCAAGAGCCAGGGGTACAGTTAGGTTTTTTAATCGACCGCAAACACCGCCAAGTTTATATTTATCGTCCTCATCAACCAGAAGAATGTTTAGAAAATCCTGAGACAGTTAGCGCAGATCCAGTTTTACCAGGATTTTCCTTGAATATGTCTAAAATTTGGTAGTTATATTATCTATCCTAATCGTTTAATAATGGTTGTGATATTACAAGCAATATAACCAATTGCTAAAGGGGATTTATCATTTAAAAGTAATAGAATTTGCTGGAGATTTTGTACGAGATTTGCTCCATAAATCTGCCAGAGTTTTTCTTGTATTTGATGCAAAATGCGATCACCTACAATATCATCACTACCAGGACGCAATAACCAATGGGTTCGCAGCACTTTAAAATCAGCGATATCTTGACTCTGCATTACCAGAATTATCTCTTGAGTTGCACGTTCTACTAATTCATCGGTGACAATTTTCATCACCAGTGGTTGTAAGGTAAAAGCTGGTGCATCACTACAAATCCATTTTTCTAAAAGCGATCGCCTTTCTAAGCTGACAATAGCATCTAAAATTGTAGCTGGGTCGAGAGAAATGAGTAAATGAGTTTGCAAGCGGCTAAAAGAAATTGGTTGTTGCCAAATTGCTAACCAATAGAGAATACTTTGTTCTAAATCACACAGTTGCTCAAACTGTTGCTTGAAGATACCACGCAAGCGATCGCCAATTACTATCGTATTTTGACTCAGAAAAGCCGCAATATTCCCACCAAACACCGACTGAATCAATGGCGTAACTAGTTTGAGTGCCAAAGGATTGCCGCGATAAAGTTGAATTAAGGGTGATAGTCCGATTTCCTTACCTGTGAATTGGGTACTAGGGACTGGGGACTGGGGACTGGGAAGAGAAATTTTGACTACTGATTGTTGAGCCTGTAATAGTTTGATGGCATCGTCTTTTGGTAATCCTGTTAACGTGAGACTGCGAACTGTTTTTGTATTCGATTCAATAATGTTTGGTTGCTGACGACTGGTGAGGATAATGCAACTTTGATGATGAGCGCGGCTTAATTGCTGGATAAATTGATGATAGTGTTTTTCTGATTCATCCCATCCATCAAGTATTAATAAATACCGACGCTGTTGCAGATGGTGAATGAGTTTTGCGGTATCTGAGGGAATATCATCAACCGGAGTTTGCTTAAAGGTGTGGAGAAGTCCATCTAACAGCGAAACCAGGGATGGCGCGGAATAAAGCGTTTTCCAAATTAAGCCATCAAATTGTAACTGAAGATAATCAGCCAAAGCCAGAGCTAGAGCCGTTTTACCAATGCCAGCAATCCCTGTGATGATGATTAGTTTACAGCGATGGGCTACAATCCATTCTTCTAACTGAGTTAATTCTTGATTACGTCCGTAAAAACTTTCAACATCAGGTGCTTCATCCCAGTCGAGGTATTGTGTAGAGACTTCCTCGAAGTCTGCGTTAGGCATTTCTGCGATACTTTGCCAATCGTTAATGTCAACAGCCTGACAGATAGCGATAAAAATTTCTTGTTGAATGCGATCGCCCTGCCAAAATCGCCGTAAAGTAGCTCTAGAAGTGTGAGCATCTTGCCACCAACGCGCCGTACTAGTTTTCGTCCAACCAAGACGTTTTCGCGCCTTGTCTACAATTCCCAGTCCAGTTGTTGATGCTTTGAGCGAGTTTGACATATATCTGTTAACTGAGCAAATCGTCTCTATTTTGACTTAAAGAGAGCTGTTGTAATATCTGACTCACAGACAATACAGGGATCGAAACACCTGCAAATTTAGTATCACGAGTCACAATTGCATCTAAATTTTGAGCGATCGCACAAGCAATTTGTACAGCATCTTCAAAATCTGTAATACCAAAAATTAAGATACTTATAGTCCGTAGACTTATAGTCATCTTTTAAAGTTTACTGCTGCATTATGACGCAGCCTAACAAAAAGAAAGTGATTTTAATGCTTTTTGGAGAACGTGTACGTGCTCTCCGTCAAACTTGTGGTCTTTCACAAGAAGCTTTAGCACTTGCAGCAGGACTAGATAGAACCTATATAGGTGGTGTTGAGAGAGGTGAACGTAACATCAGTCTGATTAACATTCAAAAAATTGCTCATGCTCTTGATGTCTCAGCTGCTGAATTGTTGCAGTTTGAACAGGAGGTAGAGTGATGCGTGCATCTGATTTAGGCTACTTTGTAAATGCAAATGTACTAGAAAAAATTGGTTTAAGCCCTGATATATTACGGCAAGCAATTCGGGACACATATAAATTGCTTGACCAGATAGATGCAACTCTTGAGACGGCAGAAGTTTTTCCATTAAGCCAAACAGTTGAGCTAGCCAATTTATCTTCAATGATTGGAAATATTTTTGCCTCAGCTATAGCAAAGCACTCCAACGGTTTACTCAGACGTAACGGGCCTCATAAATATCCAGATTTACTCACTACTGGTATCTCACCAAAAGTACCTGATATTGAGTTGAAAATGGCTCTTGAAACTAATAAACCCAAAGGACATCTTGCTAAAGAGGGTTATTATCTTACCTGTCGTTATGTACTTTGCCAATCTGATGGTTCTCTAATAATTGGTAAAGAAAATCGTGGTGTCAAACCTTATATTTGGGAAATACGCTGTGGCTATCTTTTGACAGACCATTTCAACCTCAGTAACACAGAGGGTGATTCTGGAAAAACTGCTGTGGTTAATGCAACAGGTATGGAAGTGCTTCAAGTGGTGTACTGTGATTTAAAACGTGCTCCTCTTTCACCAAAAGGTAAAGTATATCGAAGTTACCAGCAGCTTATTGAGCAAGATTAGTCACTTTCTAATATGCCTTGCGCTATGATACTTCCTAATAGGGGTGGCACAGCGTTCCCAATCTGTTTAACAATTTGAGATCGTGTACCAATAAATTCAAAAGTATCAAAAAAACCTTGCAAGCGTGCACCTTCTCTTGGCGTTAAGCCACGATCTTGATAGGGATGAATACAACGATTTGAAGCCGGATGAACAAAATTTACGGTTAAGGTTACACTAGGCTCATTTCCATTTAACCGACTGTAGCATGAGCTAAAGCCACTTGTAACCGTTCCTTCAGGCAAAGCGTAAATATTTGTTCCTGCTTGCCTAATTATTTCTAACATTCGAGGAGAATGTGCAGTTGCTTCATGCAGTTTTAACTGCTGTGCTCCATTACGAATAAAAATTTCATACTCCGTAGGGTTAATATCGTCCCGATAGACAACAGCGTGTTTTCCAGCTTCAACTTGGGGGAGATCATGAATTGCTTCATTTATAGTGACAGCAGTCTTTAAATCTTTAGCAAATAGCTTTTCTGGCGGTTTAAGAACACATTCTTGTTTTCCAGCCATGCTTCGATGTTCGCACCAATGTGTAGGCTCAGTCCATTTGTATGGTTTACCTCGTTTATTGCCAATTATGATTAAACGTTCACGACGCTGTGGTAATCCATAATAAGCAGCATTTAGCACTTTATAGCTTGTTCTATAACCTATTTCCTCAAAAGTTTGTATAATAGCTTGTAAATTTTGTCTATTGTGATAAGTAAGTAAACCAACCACATTCTCAAAAACTAACCATTCTGGCTGTAAATCATGAACTATGCGACAAAATTCTTCTACTAGATTGTTTCTTGGGTCATTTCGTTCTATGTTCCGAAACGGACGAATAGATGAAAAACCCTGGCATGGTGAACCACCTATAATGACGAAGGGACGAGGATTCTCAGTTTCTAAAACCTCAGTTGAAATAGTGCGGATATCTTGTCCATAAGCATTAGCAGTCTCATGATTATATGAAAAAGTTTGTAATCGATCACTAAGAATATCGATGCCTGCAACCACCTCAAACAACTCACACATCTCAAATCCAAATGAGAATCCTCCAACTCCACAAAACAGGTCAAGAACAGGTTTTTTTGTCAGATCAGGCTGTCTCTTACGTGAAATTTTTGTTATGTTCTCAGGGCAAGCTGTGACGTATCCTTCACCTGTCAAGGGATTTTTACAGAGTTCATTTTGAGCAACTAATAGTTGCTCGGCATCCATATTCAGATAATCAGATATCCGATAAAGCAAATTTTTAGAGGGAAATGTAAGTCCCCGTTCAAATTCCATTAACTCCCGCACGGAAATCCCAACAGCAACAGCTAGATCACGCTGTCGCATTCTACGAAGTTGCCTTGCTGATCGGATACTTAAAGCCATCTTAATACTGATTAGAACATACAAACTTAATAATATAGCGATGATACATATAGTCATCACTTTGAGCAAGCTATATTTTAAAAATATTTCAGCCCACCTTGTAGCTCAATTAATTAACCAACTACTGAGCATTGACTGAACACAAAACTGAGCATATCTGCCGAGTAACCGCGCTTACGCTAGAGACATAACATCAAAGCGTGAGGTAACTTATATGACTCAACCTTTAGAACGCCAAGCTGGTGGCTTATATGTTCAAACGCCTGAACAACAGCAAATCGCTTTCCCCCTCAAGCACACTGAAGTACAAGCCAAAATTGCGGGGAATATCTCACGGGTAGAAGTTACCCAAAGTTTTGAAAATCCTTTCACAACTACGTTAGAAGCTGTTTATATTTTCCCATTACCGGATGAGGCGGCTGTTGATGATATGGTGATTCAGATTGGCGACAAGACTATTAAAGGTAGTATTAAAAAACGCCAAGAAGCACAGCAAATCTACGAACAAGCCAAGCAGCAAGGACGCACTGCGGGACTGTTGGAACAAGAACGGGACAACATTTTTACTCAATCCTTGGCTAACATTCAACCAGGTGAGCAAATTGATGTGATTATTCGCTACTCTGAAAGTCTGAAATTTACGGCGGGTAATTATGAGTTTGTTTTCCCGATGGTGGTTGCTCCCCGTTACATTCCAGGGATACCAATTGATGGAAATGCAGGCGGTGTAGGTTCGGCTACTGCACCGATGACGCAAAATCAAGATACAGATATAGTTCCCGATGGTTCACGGTTGAATGCACCTATCTTACCATCAGGTACGCGATCGCCCCATGATATTAATGTAACGGTAGAAATTGATGCGGGGGTTGAGGTGCAGAATGTCCAGTCTCCTTCTCACCAACTTCAGGTAGCTTATGAAGGTAAGCGGGTGTTAGTGAAATTAGCGGGTGGGGACACAATTCCTAATAAAGACTTGATTTTACGTTATCAAGTCGCAGGCGAATCTACTCAAGCTACCGTACTCAGCCAAGCTGATGAACGGGGTGGACATTTTGCACTATATTTAATTCCTGCACTTCAGTATCGTCAGGATCAGGTGGTTCCTAAAGATGTGGTGTTTCTCATTGATACTTCCGGTTCACAAATGGGTGCGCCATTGATGCAATGTCAAGAGTTGATGCGCCGCTTTATTAATGGACTTAACCCTGATGACACTTTTAGTATTATTGATTTCTCTGATACGACTCGGCAACTATCGCCTGTTCCCCTCTCTAATAATTCCCAAAATCGCACACGCGCCATCAATTATATTAATCGATTGACTGCTAATGGCGGCACGGAAATGTCACGGGGTATTCTCAGTGCTTTGAATTTCCCAGTTACAGATACGGTGCGTTTGCGGAGTATTGTATTGTTGACGGATGGTTATATTGGCAATGAAAACCAAATTCTTTCTGACGTGCAACGATATCTCCAACCAAGATACCGCCTTTATAGTTTTGGTGCAGGTAGTTCGGTAAATCGCTTTTTACTCAATCGCATTGCAGAATTAGGAAGGGGTATATCTCACATTATTCGCCACGATGAACCAACGGATGAGGTAGTCGATAAATTCTACCGTCAAATTAATAATCCAGTTTTGACTAACATTAATTTGCAATGGGAAGGCGATGGTGATGCGCCAATTATCTATCCTACTACGCCACCAGATTTGTTTGCGGAACAGCCGTTAGTTTTATTTGGTAAAAAGCCTGATGCGCGTGGGGGAAAACTCCACATTACAGGAATTGTTGCGGGTGGTACACGTTATCAGCATACCTTTAACCTGGACTTTGAGGAAGCAGGAAATCCCGCCATTGCTCAACTTTGGGGACGTTCCCGCATCAAGGAATTAATGAATCAAATGGTGAGTGGTGATACTAAGTTGGGTGTGGAAGCGGTGACGGATACAGCTTTGACTTATCAACTGTTGTCGCAGTACACGGCTTTTGTGGCGGTGAGTGATGATGTGCGAGTTGATTCGCGTCAGGGTTCAGTTTCTGTGCAAGTACCTGTAGAAATGGCTGAAGGTATCAGTTATCAAGGTATTTTTGGGAGTGCTGTTAGTGCTGTTGCTCCCAAAGTAAGTGCAATATCTCCTGCGCCTGAGTTTTTGCAACGTAAGCGGAGAGTAGAATCTCCAGGCGCACCGGAAGCAGAGAGTTTTTTGTGTGAAGCACCCTCACCTCCGAAATTTGCACAAAGAGCTTACCGTAGTTTTGATGAAGATTTTGAGGATGTAGACTTATTAGAAGCAGAAGAACTTGTAGATAAAGTTGATCCTGTTGAGCGTTTACAGGTTGTGAGTGTGACGGGATTAAATGAGCAAATGGTTGCGCTTCTGACTCAGCATTTAAAATCTGCCTCATTGTTTATATATTCCGGTGGGGATTTAGTGTTTGAGTTGCAGATAAATAAGGGACGAGTCAGACAGGTGTTGTTAGATGAGCAGACTTCTACTTTTAAGGAACAGTCTGTAATTGATATTATCAGGCGATCGCTTGTTTCTTGGCGCATTCCTCAATTACTCACAGCTACCGTGTCTATAACACTGCGATTGCAAACGTAATATAAAACTATACCGGGTTCATCCCGGTTTTTTTATTGCAGGCGATCGCAATTCATCCTTTAACCCTCACAATAGCAATTTACATTTTTGATTATGTTTCAATATTTCTTTGCTTCCAGTAATTTGGTTTGCGTTTACTATGCGCGATCGCAATCACCCAAATCACTTCTTCAAGCTCCGTATAAAATATCAAATAAGGAAAACGTTGAATTTTATAACGACGTATTCCTGCTATTTTATATGGAGTGCCTAAATTGGGGTTTTGCTGAATTTTAAGAATAACTTTTTCTACTTCAGCAAGTAAATCAAGCCCTAAGCCTACTTTTTGAGATTCATAGTAAGCTATTGCAGCATCAAGCTCTTTTCGAGCTTCGGTGTGAATTACAATAAACTTCACGAATACTTTTCTCGTAACTCAGAAAAAACTTGAGATGATGGTTCCCCAATAGCTTTTTTACAATTAATATCCTCCAACCGTTGAGTTAATTCTGTATCCCAAGTAATTTCTAGATTATCATCTATATCTTCATCTAGAGAATGAATTAAAAAATAAGCAATTTCAGCACGTTCTTTTGCAGACAGGCGAGAAAGTTCAATTTTAAGTTTTTCGGCTGTTTCACTCATATTTTGAGGCTTTGTCAATAATTCTCATTATAAGCTTAATTATTGGCTGAACAGTAAACTATTACTATATAAGATTAATATCTGGAATTGAAATATTATCTTGCTCTCTGATATTATCCCAATCAATTACCGCCACCCAAACATTTTCTTCATGAGAATATTGAACAATTCCATCAACTTCTAAATCTTCGCTATACAACACCAAATTTAAATTATCTTGCAACCAAATTTTTTGACGAGCTAAATCTTCAATAGTACCAGTACAATTAAGTCGCAAGCGACCTTGAGAATCAGCATTATGAAAATCGGCAAAGACTCTTGGTTTATCCATAGCGTTTAAATGGTGAGAAAATTTCTAGTTTGCTTTAGCTGGATTAGCAATTGTAGGAGTAAGTAAGCTGCTAATTTGCTGTGGAGTTAAACCTGTTAATGTTGCATGAGAGGAACTTCTACCAGAAGTACAAATTACATCTCCTCCTAAAGCTCTAACTGCGCCTACTGATGTTACTCCAATTTGTCCGTGAGGTATTGTTGCAGCCAACTGTTCTATCGATAATCCTATCGCACTCTCTACAGATATTCCAGTTACTCCACTAGGATGAGTCCCAAAACCACGCTCAATATCTTCTGGTCGATTACGTCCACCCCGAATAACTATTGCTTCGTCTGGTATTTTATCTACAATCACAAGTAATTTTGAATTTGTTCTTTCTTCTGTAGCATATCAAATGCAACTACAATTTATATTTTTACACCTACAATTGCAATGAGAGCGATCGCAATTCATCTTTCAACTATCACAATTATAATGTGAGCGATCGCAATTCATCTTTCAACTATCACAATTATAATGTGAGCGATCGCATTTCATCTTTTAACCATCACAATCATAATGTGAGCGATCGCATTTCATCTTTCAACTCTCACAATAGCAATGAGAGCGATCGCAATTCATCTTTCAACCATCACAATTATAATGTGAGCGATCGCATTTCATCTTTTAACCATCACAATTATAATGAGAGCGATCGCATTTCATCTTTCAATCATCACAATCATAATGAGAGCGATCGCATTTCTTCAACTCCTACCCCCTCACACCCTGATACCCCCACACCCTTTCTTTTTCTAACTTGTCTGCGATACTTTCTCATCCCGCCACAGTTGATATAAACGATTTGCGGGCATTGTTAAATATAGAATATCGCCCTCGTCTAATTGTGTTGTGAGTAATTGCCAACCTTGGACACGTTGACTGTTACTTTCCACATATAACGGTACAAAGTCAGCAGATATGGCGATTTCTTTCACCAATTGACCGCAAAAGGGATGTGATGCTGTAATGAGTGTGGCAAAGGCTACCCATAGTTTATTGGCGGTGATACCATTACCGAGGATGCGTCCACCTAAAGCGGCGGCGGCGAAGGCTGGCGCGGCTAGTTCTGCGGGACTGAGGACGGCTTCAAAATTAAATACTTGTTGTGCCATCCTAGCAAAGTCGGGGTCAGCATAATGAACAATTACAGGAATTTTAGGTGCTAAACCTTTAGTTTTAAGGGCAATTTCTAGGTTAGTTGCATCGTTGTGAGTAACAGCTAATACCGCCGCCGCCGCAGTTACATTACTGGTTTGCAAAATGGTGCGGAAACTTGCATCACCTTGAATTACAGGAATCCCCAAACCCCGCACCGAGTTGACATATTTATTATTTGAGTCGGTTTCAATCACAATAACTTCATAACCACTGCTATGAAGTTGCTGAACAATTTTGCTACCAATGCCACTTAAACCGCAGACAATATAATGATGGCGTTGGGGAATTCTCGCTGCGTCCCAAAATTGCTTAAAGCGATTACCTAACACAAAATCAGTTAGCATCGCATACCAAGTACCAATCACCACTGCACCAATTAGCATAATCACAATGGTGAATAATTTGATGCTGTTGGGGGCGTTTTCAACAATTTTATCATTACCCCCTGCACCAGTAATCATCCCCACAGAAAAATAAAGGGCATCGACTACAGATAAACTCAGTTCTGTAGACATATATGTGAGTGTGGCGATCGCTATAATTGCTATTAAGACTAACGCGCCCACGACTATTGATTGTCCATGTTGCTGAAACTGCCGCAAACTGGTACAAACTTTCAAGACTTTTTTAATTAATGATCTGCGGGTAGAACGAATGCGCGGTTGAGTGGCGACAATTAAGCGATCGCCTACTTGTAATTCTTGTCCAGATAGCACTCCATCAATTAAATTCATCTCCCCTTGTAACGGCAGATAATAAATTGGCATTCTCGCGGGTTCTTCCCACAAATCACTTAAATTCCGCCCCAACCAAGGATGATTTTCATCAATATATTCTTCTTGAACAGGCCAAGTTTGGTCAAATAATTTGATTTGCCCTATAGCTTGATTTCCTAAAGCCGCAAAGGTAAATAATGGTGCAGCCAATCCCACAACACTCATACTTAAATGTTCTGGGAGAGTTTGATCTAGCCTTTCACCTAAGTTTGTATTATAAAAGCGGTTAATAATGCGAATGCGCGGATTTAACACTCGCGCTTGCATCATAATTGATAAATTTAAGGTATCTTCCGAAGCTGTAATGACCAACGTATGTGCTTGCTGAATCCCGGCCGCCGTCAAAGTCGCCGCCGCGTGTAAATTACCAATAATAATATCTGGAGAACATTCCCCGGCAATTGGTTTGTGATGAATACCAACAACTAATGCGCCCTGCTGTCTCAGCAGACGAAAGATTTTATATCCTGTACGCCCTAAGCCACAAACAATGATTCGAGGTTTCATGAGACAGCAAGTAGTATGAATGCGTAATTTGTAATTCGTAATTAACCATATTGTGGCGTTGTTTTTGAGGATGTAACTGTAACTGAAAACACCTTAGCGATAAATCAAATTAATTAGGCACTTTTGCGACATTTACCGAGTCAATTTATGAATAATAGTTAGTACAATGAACATTTTGAGTTATGAATAAGTTGGCAAAGTTGACAATTTTTGCGAGGATTTTATGCCCCTTAGTTACCGCAGGTGCGATCGCCTCTACAGCGCAAGCACAACCTTCACAGAGTCCACTAGCTGAACCCAATGTACAATTAAAAGTGCAACGCACAAGCGGTACTTGCCCGCAAACAGTTGGTTTGTGGTGGTTAATCTTACCTTATGAAGGTGGTGCAGAACATACTGTAATTGCCGAGACTAGAGATTTTGCCGATACAACTCAATTAGTCGCATCTAATAATAAGCTGTTTGTTGAGTTTGTTTCACCTTTACGCAGTAATTATGCTAACTGTATTGGTCAAACCCAAAGTCAGGAATATCCTTTTTATAATGTGCGGTTTAAAAATAAAAAGGCATATTTTCGCGTCGATTTGCGAAACATCAACGCACCAGGACAGCTAATTACTTACAAAACTGTAGCCGCTTCTCGTCCTTATGTGCGCTGGGCGATCGCAGATTAAGAGAAAAGTATAAAGTTTGAAATTAATTAAGAAATTTATATATAGCTTGTAGCCAGCGACTTCAGTCGCGGCTACACATCTAATACCATTTTGGATTTTGGATTTTAGATTGTGGATTGGGTAAGGGTTGATCGGTAAGCCTTTGAGTCATCCATCTGTCGCAATCATTTTTTAATTTGGTATAACAACAGTTTCAATATTTTATGGTGAAAGTGATTGAAATCATGAGATTGCAATGACCTGGGTGTACTGATTCTTTTCTACTCCCGACTCCCCATTCCCTATTCCCTACCTACACAAATAAATTCAGAAATCAAACCGGATTCCTATATGAGTCCTATAATTTCTTTGTTTTATTAATGAAATGTAATTTCATCGTTGAAGTGCAAAGCTTAGTTACTTTCAGAGTTAATTTTGTCGATTTGCCAAGAAAATGCTATGAATAATCTCTAATAGCTGATTTTTCACAAGTAATTCGATGACTATCTATTTTTATAGCACCCGCGAACAATATGGTTGCTTCTCCAACTTTTCTGATCACGGATTTGTGTTGGATGATTTATACTGGTATACAAGCGAACATTATTTTCAAGCACAAAAGTTTGTTGGAACATTTCATTTAGAAAAAATTCGCTTGGTAAAAACTCCAAAAGAAGCCGCAAAAATGGGTAGAGAAAGAAGCCGTCCTTTGCGTCAAGATTGGGAGCAAGTCAAAGATAGTATTATGAAAAAAGCAGTACTATGTAAGTTTACAACCCATACAGATATTAGAGAAATTTTACTCAGTACAGGTAATGACGAAATAGTAGAAAATTCTCCCATTGATTATTATTGGGGTTGTGGCGCTGACGGCAGTGGCAAAAATATGTTAGGGATAATTTTAATGGAAGTGCGCGATATTATACGCGCAGAAGATGGCACTAAATCGGGAAGTGCTACGATAAAATAAACTGGTCAGTGTTAATTTTCAATCTTGTATAGCAGTCCTAGTTGATATCTGAACAACAAAGACAAGGGAGACAAGGAAAATAAGAAAAAGATGTTTATAAATCATTTATGATTGCTGTATAGATAGTCATTTCAGTCATCAATGTGAATTTATTAATAGATGTTTACTTAAAGTTACAAAAAACTAGTTTTTGTAACTTTAAGTAAAAAAGAACAGAGTTTGAAAGGAGGCAATATAAGGAGGCAAAAATATGCTTTTATCAAAAACTAAAGTCAAGCAATATTGTAAATGGTTTTGGGATGAAACCCTAGGAGGAGAATATGATGCTTGGGGTACTAGTACTTACTTTCTCGAAATTGGTGATGATCTATATCCGATTAGACAAATAGAAGTTTACGAAAATGGCAATGTCTTATTTTATGATAGTAGCCACTTTGCCGACAATTACGGAATGTTATGTGATAAACCAATTCAAGAAGAAGATATTCGAGAATTTGGGATTACTAAAGCAGAATTTGAACAAGTGTGGAATACAAAAATCCCAATGAATCGCTAAATTTGGGTAGTAGAAATTAAAGCGTTGCTGACTTAATTTAAACAGATAAATTACAATGACGTGCAATAGTCCAATGGCGATCGCTTGATTGATAAACTTTCACTTCAGCTAACCCGACACTAGTCACCAACTGATTCACCTCATCTAGTGTAAGTGCAGCGTGGAGAGAATCTCGAAATAACTTTTGCTGAAGGGGATCATAGTCATGGCCAATGCTGGATACTAAAGCATTCATGGTCTCTGCATCGGCTGGACGTAATAAATCACGAATCAGCAAGCCACCGTTCGGTTTACTAACACGCTGGATTTCTTGGAAAAACGGCAGAGGATCAGGTAAATGGTGAACCAAGCTATTAGAAATCACCAAATCAAACATTGCATCTGCGTAGGGTAACTGTTTCGCATCCACCAATTCCAAAGAAATTTGCTGTTGTAAGCCAGCTTGTTGAACATGCTGCGTGGCAATTTTGAGCATATTCTGAGCTAAATCAATCGCAATCAACCCCCATTGGGGACACATTTGTGCAATGAGAACCGGGATACGACCGGGGCCAGTCCCCGCATCGAGTACTAAGCATGGTGCTGTTGTACCCAGAGCGATCGCTTCCTTGGCAAAAGCTGTGTTAACCTCAGTAAAATCCATCGCATCATAGTCAATGGCTTCTTCCCAAGTATCCATGACTTCTGGTTCCAAAACTCTTTCCATCATCAACCCTGTTATTCAACCAACAATAACTACAGTAATAGTTTTCTATTAGGACTTACGCAAAAAAACGAAAAAATCAAGTCACACCCCCCACACCTCCCACACTCCCCACACTCCCCACACTTCCCACACTCCCCACACTCCCCACACCTCCCACACTCCCCACACTCCCCACACTCCCCACACTCCCCACACTCCCCACACCCCCCACACTCCCCATACACAATTTTGGTGCGTAACTCCTGTCTATGAGAGATCAGCATTGATTTTGGGAACACTTGATCTACTAGTTGATTTAACGGGAATTGGTCAATGTCTGACGGTCAATGGAAAAACAACTTGAACAGTACCTCTCCTACGCCAGCGCCTACAACCCGCCTTACGCCAATCAAGCGCAATACCATTACCCATGAATTTGACCAAAATGCTGCTGATGCAATGTTGGCGGAAAACAGCAATACTCAGTTATGGGAAGCAGCAGAACTATTGCGTCAAGGTATACAACAGCAACAAGCGGGAGAACTCATCGCGGCTTTGAAGTCCTTGCAACAATCCTTGGCGTTATTTGAGGTGATTGGAGATATCCCCCAACAAGAACAGGCGCTATGCTTTTTAGCAGTAGTTACCTACGCTTCGGGAGATTATAAAAGTACTATTACTTATGCCAAGCAATGTCTGACTTTAAAAAAAGAGACACCAGACCCATCAATACAAATGCAGGCATTTTCCCATTTAGGTAACGCTTATCGTCACTTAAATGAGCATGAGAAAGCAATTAAATATTTAGATGAATGCTTGAAAATTACCCGCAGCTTGCAAGACAAGCGCAGTCAAGTTGCCGCCTTAAATAATTTAGGATTGGTTTACAAAGCAGCAGGTAACTTAACACGGGCGATCGAGTATCAAGAGCAAAGCTTAAAATTGGTGCAGGAACTTCAAGATAACTGGGGTATAGAACAAGTCCTGAAAAATTTGGGTAATGCTTGGTATGCTTTGGACAATTATCCCAAAGCGATCGCCTATTACGAACAATGTGTCAAAGTCGCACGCATTCTCAACAACCCCCGCAGTGCCATTCAAGTACTCAAAAATTTAGGCAATGCTTGTTATGCTACCAATGAATACGGCAAAGCCATGACTTATTATCAAGAACGTCTCCAACTAGCCAGAGAATTAAAAGACAAACGCAGTGAAGAACAATCTCTAGGCAGTTTAGGCGTAACTTGTGAAGCGTTGGGAGATTATAACCAAGCCATCCAATATTATGAACAACGCTTACTCTTAGCGAGAAGTATCAAAGACCGCCGCATTGAAGAACAAGCCCTAGCCAGCCTCAAAGTTGCTTGCTATGCCTTGGGTGATTACGCCAAAGCTATGCAATATCAGCAATAGGCAATAGTTTTTTGTCTTAAGTTCGCTGCTACAATGGAACTCACGCCAATTTCAGTATTCTGCAATCAACACAATCTAGGTGCTTAAACCAACAAGCGTAGTTTCATGAGCAGCGACATTCAACTGAGTCTCTTTGGAGAATCTAACATCAATCAAAAAGACCAGATTCCTACAGATGGCAAAATTCCCATTCCGACGGGAACCTACAACAACATGACCGAATTGGCACAGCACTGCAACCAGTGTCAACGTTGCGAATTAGGACAAACACGCACCAATGCTGTCGTAGGGCGAGGTAATCTCAAAGCACCAATCATGATTGTGGGCGAAGCGCCAGGCCAAAGCGAAGACGAAACCGGCTTACCATTTGTTGGTCGGTCTGGCCAGCTACTAGAAAAAATATTAGCATCGGTGAATTTGACTACTGAGCAAGATGTCTACATTGGTAACATCAATAAATGTAGACCACCAAATAATCGGGTTCCTACTCCTCATGAAATGGCAGCCTGCATCCCATATTTATTAGAACAAATTCGCTTAATTGATCCCAAAATTATTTTGTTAACAGGTGCAACAGCCGTCAAAGGATTAACAGGCGAAAAGCAAGGAATTACAAAAATTCGCGGCCAGTGGATAGAGTGGGAAGGCCATTTATGTATGCCAATTTTTCACCCTTCCTACTTGTTGCGTAACCCATCGAAAGAAAAAGGCAGCCCAAAATGGTTGATGTGGCAAGATATTCAGGCAGTCCGCGCTAAGTATGATGAAATAGCGGGTGACAGGTGACAGGTGACAGGGGTGTAAGGGGTGTAAGGGTGTAGGTGTTCAAAACCCTTACACCCAGCCTCAACACAGGTAAGTCCAGGTAATACTTAAGCTGGGGGATAGCCAGCATTAGCTAAAGCATCTTTGATTTTTTCCTCAGAAGCTTGAGTTTCCACATTAACAAGCTTAGTTGCGGGATCAGCTTGTACGATCGCATCAGCATCAACTGTTTTCACAGCATTGGTGATATTGTTAGCACAAACAGAACAAGCCATGTTGGGAACGGTAAGTGTGAGTGTCATAGATTTAGAATTTTGAATGATAAAACTACTTAGACCAAGCTTGATACCATTGCTGCATCTGTTGAATTTCAGCAGTTTGAGACTTAATGATTGCTTCAGCTAACTTCCTAATTTCAGGATGTGTAGCATTATTGGCTACCATCTTGGCCATCATCACTGCTGATTCATGGTGAGGAATCATCTGACGAATAAATTCCTTGTCAAAATCAGAGGCATTTTTTAATGTCTCTAAATTCATCCCCATACCCATCATTCCTGAGTGCATGGACATTTCCGGCATTTTGTGACCTGCACTATGATGACTTCCCATCTCGGTGCTTGGAGTCGCAGGAACTTCCGCGCCATACCATTGTTTGTACCAAGCTTTCATTTGGTCAATTTCTTTGGTCTGGTCGGCTTTAATTGCCGTAGCCAGCTGTTTAATTTCTGGCCGTTGAGATTTTTGCAACGCTATATCCGCCATCTCGACTGCGCCTTGATGGTGGGGAATCATCATTTCGATGAAGTTCTGATCTGCTTGCTGTGTTCCTGCCATTTTGTGTGGCATAGTGCTACTTGTCGCACAAGGAGGCGATTGTAGACGCTGTTGTGCGGCTCTGGTAGCGTAGGTAAAGGATAAAGCAGTAATCGCACTACCTGCGAGTATACCTACTAGCCCATAAATTGTTGGTTTAGTTAACATAGCTGTTCCTCTTTGTTATTCAAAGGAACTATTTGTGTCCTACTCGTTACATTCATCCTAAACTCTCCCGTTAAATGGAGAATCCAGCAGATTTTACAAGTCGTTACATTTCTTTTTATGACAATTTTTCTCTTTTCTTGCCTAAAACTTACATCTTGTGTCATGATGAGGTGTGAGAATTAATTCGGCGATAGCGTTTGTTTTTAGTATTGATGGGCTTTTCCTTTTGGTATTTACAGACTTCTCCCCGAAATCTAATATCTCTGCAAACTTGCGATTTCGGATTTAAATTATGTCAATTTACGTAGGTAACCTCTCTTATGAAGTTACACAAGATGCTTTGAATAGTGTTTTTGCAGAATATGGTTCTGTAAAGCGGATTCAAATCCCTACCGACCGTGAAACAGGTCGTCTACGTGGTTTTGCCTTTGTAGAGATGGGTAGCGATGCTGAAGAAACAGCCGCTATTGAAGCACTTGATGGTGCTGAATGGATGGGTCGTGACCTCAAAGTTAATAAAGCTAGACCTAAAGAAGACCGTGGTTCCTTTGGTGGTGGTGGTAATCGCGGTGGTGGCGGCGGCTACCGTAACCGCTATTAAGTGGTAACAGGTAACAGAGGGCAGAATTATCAGCCTTTTGCTGTCTAATTACCAACTTGACTACTGCTATTTTTTGAAAAATACCGACACCTCGGTTACATAATTTTATCAAGGCTCAAGTATTACTACTTGAGCCTTGTTTATGAGGTACAGCAACTGATTGAAAAAAGTAAATGGTGTACCTCACTTACTTCAAAAGTGCTGTATCAGGGTGCAGGTTTAGGAGGGAAAAACCTTACACCCATTCTCAATAGACAACCTTTATGTGTCAGTCCTCAGAACTACAGTTCACAACTCAATTCACCGGCTTTTTGAGTAAAACGGCGATTTTCTCTGTAATCTACAGGACAATCAATAACTGCGGGTACATCCTGCGCTAAGGCTTCTTTAAGGATCGGGATTAAATCGAGACTAGATTCCACGCGATAGCCTTTTAAACCCATACTTTCGGCTAATTTGACAAAATCGGGATTACCAAAATGGACGAAAGATGAATTACCTTTACCAAAGTGGTTTTCTTGCTTCCATTCAATTAAGCCATAACCACCATCATTAAAGATTAAGGTGACAAAGGGAGTACCGACGCGCAACGCTGTTTCTAATTCTTGGGAATTCATCATAAAGCCACCGTCACCCGTTACAGCCACAATTTTGCGCTTGGGATACACCAGTTTAGCGGCTAAAGCACCAGGAATCGCAATCCCCATTGCGGCAAAGCCATTAGAAATAATGCAAGTATTGGGACTATGGCAATGATAATGACGCGCCATCCACATTTTATGTGCGCCAACGTCGGAAATTACAATATCATCTGGCCCCATGACTTGCCGCAAGTCATAAATTAATTTTTGCGGTTTAATTGGATAACCTTCATCATTAGCATATTGTTCATAATCAGCGCGAATTTCACTGCGTAAACTAATCGCATAAGGATTTGGTTTACCTTGGCGGTCTGCGACTTTTAAGATTTCAAACAAAGAATCGGAAATATCACCAATAACTTCGACATTACAAACATAACTACTATCAATTTCTGCCGCAGATGTACTAATATGTACGATGGGAATATTACCTTCAGGATTCCATTTTTTCGGCGAAAATTCAATTAAATCATAGCCGATCGCAATTACTAAATCTGTATTATCAAAACCGCAGGTAATAAAGTCTCGTTGCTGTAAACCGACAGACCATAATGCCAAAGGATGAGTATAAGGAATTACACCTTTACCCATAAATGTATTAGCAACAGGGATATTCATTTGTGTTGCAAATTGTGTTACCGCATCACTAGCTTGACCACGAATTGCACCATTACCAACTAAAATTAAGGGATTGACGGCTTGAGAAATCATCGCGGCGGCGGCGCGGATGCTGGCGAAAGATGCGTAGGTTTTTTCAGTTTTATCGCGCTGTAAAGGTTTCCCTTCCACAGACATAGCGGCGATATTTTCTGGTAAATCGATATGCACTGCACCGGGTTTTTCGGTTTGTGATCGCTTGAAGGCTTTGCGGACTACTTCTGGTGTAATACTCGGTCGCACAATCTGTTTATTCCACTTAGTTACCGGGGCAAACATCGCCACTAAATCTAAATATTGGTGAGATTCAATGTGCATTCTATCGGTTCCCACTTGCCCAGTAATTGCTACTAAAGGCGCACCATCCAGGTTAGCATCAGCCACACCAGTCATCAAATTTGTTGCCCCAGGGCCAAGGGTAGAAAGACAAACCCCAGCTTTACCAGTTAACCGTCCATAAACATCGGCCATAAAAGCCGCACCTTGTTCATGACGAGTCGTAATAAATTTAATGGTAGAGTGTTTGATTGCTTCTAAAACGTGTAAATTTTCCTCACCCGGCAGTCCAAAAACATACTCTACACCTTCATTTTCTAAACACTTTACTAATAGTTCTGCTGTATTCATTTTAAGTTCCTCATAAGATGCACAAAGTAGGGAATGGAGAGTGGGGAGTGGGGAGTAGTGATACATCAAGTAAAAAGTAAAAAACTAGGTTTCTTTTAACTTTTGCCTTTTGATTTTTGCCTTCCTATTCCCTACTCCCTACTCACTAATCACTTCACCCAAACAGTTTTAACATTGACAAACTCTTGTATGCCTTGAATGCTTAATTCTCGGCCATAGCCAGAACGTTTGAGACCGCCAAAAGGTAAGCGGGGGTCAGATTTAACTAAACCATTGATAAAGACTGCGCCAGCTTCAATTTCGGCAATTAAGCGTGAACGTTCTTCGTCGTTGTTTGTCCAAGCACTTGCACCCAAACCAAAGGGTGTAGCATTTGCCAGTTTAATCGCTGCATCAATATTTGGCACTCGAAATAACAAGGCGACTGGGCCAAAAAATTCTTCCTGGGCAATTGGCGCGTCAAGAGGAATATCTGAGATGATCGTCGGTGGATAAAAGTTACCTGGAAGGTTTGATATAGGATGCCCACCAGTCAAGACTTTACCACCGCTTTGTTTGGCAACTTGTACTTGCTGATCTAACTCTTGGAGGATATCTGGTGTGGCGAGTGGCCCTAAATCGGTGTCTGATTGCATAGGATCGCCGACTTTTAAAGCCAGAAATTTATCTAACAATAACTTCTCGAATTGATCAGCGATCGCTTCTTCCACAATAAAGCGTTTCGCTGCAATACAAGATTGCCCATTATTTAACATCCGGGCGGCGGTGGCTGTCGCTGCTGCGGCTGCTATATCCGCACTGGCTAAAACAATAAACGGGTCACTTCCCCCCAATTCCAAAACAGTTTTTTTAATGTGTTTGCCGGCGTTGGCGGCTAAAGACGCACCCGCAGGTTCACTTCCAGTTAAGGTAGCAGCTTTTACTCGGTCATCAGCAATTAAATCAGCTACTTTTGCCGCACCAATTAATAAAGTTTGAAATACACCTCCGGGAAAACCAGCCCGTTGGAAAATATCGGCAATTGCTAAAGCTGATTGCGGTACATTCGACGCATGTTTTAATAAACCAACATTACCTGCCATCAGTGCAGGTGCAGCAAAGCGAAACACTTGCCAAAAGGGAAAATTCCACGGCATCACTGCCAAAATTATCCCCAAGGGCTGATAGCGGACAAAGCTATGACTAGCATCTGTTTTCACAGTCACATCCGCCAAAAAATCAGCAGCATTTTCCGCATAATAGCGACAAACACTGGCACATTTTTCAACTTCTGCGATCGCTGCTTTGTATGGTTTACCCATTTCCAGCGTCATGATTTTGCCAAAGTCTGCCTTTTCTTGGTCTAAAATTTCCGCAGCCTTTTGCAACCAGAGCGATCGCTGTGGGAAACTCGTCTTACGGTACTGCTCAAAAGCCTGATTTGCCAAATTTAGTTTAGCGGCAATTTCTACATCGTTGAGTGGCTCAAAAGTTTTGAGCGTCTCCCCAGTGGCGGGATTGATGGTGGCGATAGCCATTACCTGACCCCCATTAAAAAACAGCTTGAGGTAGCCGCCTATTTTTACACAAATTAGTTATAGAAGCTACCACCCAAATTGTAGACTTCTTGCTCAAAATTGGTTGCTTAATATTACAATTTCGCAATTAAATCTATAACAATAGATACACTAATTGACTGTATTTTTAGGTAGATACAGGACAGATTCAATGATTTATGGATGAGATTTTTTTGCTCAATTACTAGGCAAAAATTACTAGATATAGTGATGATGTTTGTGGGTGCGATCGCTAAATAATCAAGCGCACAGCCTGACATAAAGCCAGGATTTTAAGATAACACCGAAAATATTAAAGTGCTACTCGCAAAACTCTAAAAGTAGAGTCTGGTATTTTTTTGCCTCTTATTCCCCCCAGCAAATGTAAAAGTTTGTATCGAACCCTTGTCAGTCTTTGATGATAGGATTATTTAAATTTTGACCCTGATCGGTAACATGACAGGCACAAAGTCTCAAAAAACTCTATAGATAAACGTTAATTTAACGTGATGTGCAACTTTCTCTCAAACCTAACCCCCAACCCCTTCCCTTGTAGGGAAGGGGGGCAAGATTCAAAGCCTCTCTCCGCTTCGGGGAGCCAGCGCGTTGCGGAGGTTTCCTCCGTTGTAGCGACTGGCGTGAGAGGTTTGGAGAGGGGTTTCAAGAATAAGTCACACATCGCGTTAATTTCACGAAAAATCAGCAGTATTTCTCAACAGATGGTATAAAAGTTGCAGCAGAAGACACTCAAACCTTCCAAAACACAAGCAGATATTTTAAATAACTTCAAACAGTATTAGGGGTAGCTATTATGCCAACAATTCATTTAATAGATGGTGAAAAAGGTGGGGTAGGAAAGTCGCTAGTCACCCGGACAATGATTCAATATTGCTTAGATAAGAAAATTCCCTTTGTCCCCATAGAGACGGATAGATCAAATCCTGACGTAGCTGGCGTTTATAAAGGTATGTGTCAGTATGCCGTTTTTACCGAAGATGAACGCCAAGCCGACAAAGCTGATAGAATCTTTGAAATGGCAATGTCTAAGCCTGTAATTGTCAATCTCGCCGCCCAAAGCCATCGCGCCGTCAAAAACTGGATTGATAAAAACCAGTTACTCGAACTGGGAAGCGCCGAAGGAGTCAGTTTTTGCAAGTGGTTTGTCACTACAGGCGGCTATGACAGCCTCAATTTATTTGTCCAGTCAATCAATAGCTATGGTGATAAAGTTCCCCATGTCCTTGTGAGAAATTGCGGACTATGTGACGACTGGGAACACGTTGATTCTGACCCGAACATGCAACAGTTAGTACAAAAGCATAACGTTCAGGTTGTGGACTTTCCGAAATTGGCATACAAAGAAAGAAACATCATTGACCAAACTCGCATGACTTTCTCTGAAGCAAGAGAATACAAAGAATTTGGCATTTTGAGCAAACAGCGAGTCGTACATTTTCTCAAGCTGGCTTACGCTGCTTTTGAAAAAGTTGGCATTTGGTATGAAGAAGTAAAGCAGGCTTAAATTGAGTTGATGGTCATTTGTCACTTCTTGTCATGATCATTTTGACTTTCCATTTATGCACAACACAAGTAGTTTTAGTATGGTGGACTTAGCCTAATTTAGGACTTACGCACAAAGATTTTCTGTGGAGACTGGGTGAAGGGGTGTAGGGCTTCGCCGTGAGCGTCAGCCGAACGGTGTAATTACTTTAGATACATACACCCCTTCACTCTCTCCTTAACCCTTGATTTTTCGCTTTCATACTTAAAATCTTAATCAAATAGGGCGCAAGTAAGAAAATTAATTCCAGAAAAAATCGTTTTATTTACTCAAATGCTTTAATGGTGAAGCTTTCATCTGCCAATGTGGAGCAACTTCCTTGCGAGAGAAAAGAGTAATAATTGTACTTTCTACCATGTTGATGAAATGGCAAATTATCATCCAATCACAATCGTTCAGAAAATCTATCTTACAGATTTTGCATTATTATCTCAAAATCCTAAAATTCAATATTTATTGGAAGCTCCTTATGATTATGTGCTATATGAATTTTACGACCCAATTTATGAGATTATCTTTGCTCCTAATCCAGAAATTAGGTATCAACAGCATAGAGATAGAAATCCTGAGATACATGAAAAAGTTCGCCAGGTAGTGAATGAAGAAGAAAGCTTGTTACAACCACTGCACGAGCAATCTAAGCGTGACCGCTACGGGTATATTATTGGTGGTAGTCATATAATTTGGTATCGAGTGGGAAGAAATCATCAATTAAAGCATTATGATCTTAGAAAACCAGCCGCATTACGCCATAAGCTTATAAATTTTTATTCTGATAATCAATCTCATCAAATTATATTAACAACTCAACTCAGAAAAAAAACTTTAAAAACTAAAGAAAAATACGAAAATATTATATCAGATTGGTTGGACTGGGTTAAAAACTTCGATAAAATTGAGTATATTGGGGAAATTAATTATCAAGATAATAATGCAAATTTAGATATAATATTTAAGGAGGGTTTTGATGATTTCTTAGTAATACTAACTATCATGTTAAATGCAAAACTTGGGACTAATTTGATTGAAAAACTTTGGATTCATTAATTAAATTAGAATCAAAAATGTCGATTTTTTACAAAAAAATTTATATATTTAGATATAGTAGCCTTACTAAGGGGCAAAGTATCAATATTTCATAATATCTTCCATCCAGTAGACATATTGGAGTTTTAGATTCGTAAGTAAAAATTAAGAAAATCTAATGATTATCCATTGTTAAACAATGATGGCTAATTGCTTCTATAAGGAGCAACCGCATACCTTGATTGCTCTGTCGAAGGCCATCGCACTCATCATTACTGATTTGATTACTTTGAGGGCATTGTAATTATCGCTGGATTGGGAGCGATCGCACTCATCATTACTGATTTGATTACTTTGAGGGCATTGTAATTATCGCTGGATTGGGAGCGATCGCACTTACTCATCTAGGACATTGTAATTATTACTGGATTTGGAGCGATCGCACTCACTCATCTAGGGTATTGTAATTATCGCTGGATTTGGAGCGATCGCACTCACTCATCTAAGGTATTGTAATTATCGCTGGATTTGGAGCGATCGCACTTACTCATCTAGGTCATTGTAATTATCGCTGGATTTGGAGCGATCGCACTTACTCATCTAGGTCATTGTAATTATTACTGGATTTGGGGTGATCGCACTCACTCATCTAGGGCATTTTAATTATTGCTGGACTTGGGGCGATCGCTACCTATACTCACTACTGTATAACTAAAGGCACTGATTCATTATATTAATTATCTAAAAAGATACAATAAATATTTATCAAATCTCCAACTAGTAATTTACATATATTTATTCAACTTCTAAAGATAGAATCTTATTCTAATTTTTTATAACCAAAGAATAATTTTTGATTTCGCAAATATGTCTATAAATTAAGCATAGGTAATTAACAAATACCTATGTAACGTAAGTGAGGTCAAGATTATGTTGGTTCAAACAAAAGTATCCGATTTATTTGTGGATTTATCTCCAGAAAAACAAGAATTTTTAGCTGGGGGATGTAAATATTATGGTCGTGGTGGTTATGGTCAAGGTGAACAACCAACTCAAGGAGTATCGCCAGCAGAAGAGTCATCACCTGAACAGTCATCACCCATGATTGCACCACAACCATCAGCCCGTCTAGTTGTAGGTAATATCATTACAGTAACACCATTTGCCAAGTGTTTACCCGGACAAGATTGTTACGGCGGACAAGGTTCTCAAAGTCAAGACTAATGAGATTTTGAACAAGTTGAAAAAGTCTCTTTTTTCCTTTTAATAAATTAAGTGTATAAAGCAGAGGAATAAATATTTATTTCTCTGCTTACTTGTAAGTAGGTAGACACAATTATTTAGAAGACGCATTTCGACTTCTCCCCAAGGGAGACGCTACGCGAACGCTCAATGCTCGATCCTTGAGAATAAGAGGGTTGAGCGCAGTCGAAACCCGGTAATTTTAAGTTAGTTTTAATTTAGTCCTACTACTTAAATATAATTGTGCAATTATATTAACAAATGAATTAGTTAGTTATAAATGAAATTTCTTGGGATTGATTTAGGTTGGAAATCGCAACCAAGTGGCTTGTGCTGTTTAGAATTAATCGATGGAAAATTGCAATTACTAGATTTAGATCGCCAAGATGCGATCGCTGACATTTTAACTTGGATAGATCACTGGGTACAACCAGCAGCACCAGCGATGATTGCGGTTGATGCGCCGACTTTGATTCCTAACGCTACAGGTAGCCGTCTCCCCGACAAACTGACTCATAAATACTTTGGCAAATATCACGCCGGCTGCTATCCTGCTAATCAAAATTTACCTTTTGCCGAGCGGACAATTAACTTTGGCTTAGAATTAGAATCCCGTGGTTTTGCCCATGCACCAACAATAGCAGCAAAAACACCTGGTAGATATCAAATCGAAGTTTTTCCACACCCTGCAATTGTGCATTTATTTAATTTAGAACGTATTCTTAAATATAAAAAAGGGCGCATCAATGAGCGTCGCGTAGAATTAATCAAACTTTATCAATATATTCTCGAAGTTTTACCTATTCTCGAACCTAGTCTTAAAACACCACAATCTCATCTTTTTCCTTTTGACTTTTTCCTTTTACCTTCCACAGGTGCAGCCCTCAAAGCCATCGAAGATAAACTAGATAGTTTAATCTGTGCTTATGTGGCTGCACACTGGTGGTATTGGGGAGAACAACGTAACTTAGTATTAGGCGATCGCACTACAGGTTACATTGTCATCCCTAAGAAAATGGGGAGTGGTGAGTGGTGAGTAGGGAGTAGTAGAAATTTCCCCATTCCCCACTCCCTATTCCCTACTCCCCAGTTTATTCCGCCCAAGCAATCAATCTGGGTTCATAAGCATTAGACAGGTGTGGGTGTTTGGGTAACACACGCAAGGATAAGCCTTGAAAACCAGAGGTAGTGTAGACAATATCAGCAGTGTAGAGACTCAAGCCTTGGTCATCTTGACCTTGGTAATCCATGACAACTGGAACCGCATTCACGATTTCACCGTTGGCATCGATCGCACCTTGATATAACTCTACTTGGATATCATCATTACTCAAAGTTGCTAAATCAACTTTGGCTTTCACTGCTACCTTTTGCTCAACTTTAATATCTGAACCTACAGATACATCAATATCTTTGATTCTGATGTTAAACCAGTGGTCGCTGAGTTTAGCTTTCCAAGCGGCTAATTCTTTGGCTGGGGCATAATTATCATCCACTAAAGTATGATAGCGATCGCTGGCGTGGAAATATGCTTTTTGGGCATAATCCCGTACCATCCGCGCTGTATTAAAGAACGGACAGTTCAGGCGAATCGCATCTTTCATTTTGGCTACCCAACGTCGGGGCAGTCCATCTTCGTCGCGGTGGTCATAAAATAGAGGCACAACTTCTTTCTCTAACAAATCGTAGAGGGCGTTAGCTTCTACCTCATCTTGATAATTGGGATCTTCGTAATTTTCCCCATGTCCTATCGCCCAACCGGTGCGGACATAATCGGCTTCATCCCACCAACCATCTAAAACACTTAAATTAGGTAAGCCATTCATTGCGGCTTTCATTCCGCTAGTTCCCGAAGCTTCCCTGGGACGACGTGGTGTATTCAACCAGATATCACAACCAGCCACCATCAACCGAGATATATGAATATCGTAGTTAGGTACAAAAACAACTTGTTTTTCTAAATGATGTTCGCGGATAAAATGATTGATTTCACGAATCAGTTCTTTACCAGGAATGTCTTTGGGGTGGGCTTTCCCAGCAATCACAAATTGAACTTTGCGGTTTTTATCACCAAGTAAAATGCGTTGAATACGTTCTAAATCACGCATCCACAAGGTAGCGCGTTTATAAGTTGCAAACCGACGGGCAAAACCAATAGTTAAAACGTAGGGATCTAATACTTCTTGGGCTTGGGCAATTTCTGAAGAAGAAGCACCGCGATCGCGTAAATGTTTGACGAGATGATCCCGTACATACAGTACCATATCCAAACGACAGCGTTCGTGATTGCGCCACAACTCTTCATCGGGAATTGCATCCATCCTCTCCCACAGTTGGTTATCTGGTGGTACTGATGACCAGTTTGGCCCTAAGTAGCGATCGTACAACTCTTGGGTTGATTTTGCCACACAACTGCGAGCGTGAACACCGTTGGTAATAGCGGTGATTGGCACTTCCTCGACAGGGACTTTTTTCCACAAGCCTTGGAACATCTGCCGTGACACCACACCGTGCAGCTGCGCCACCCCGTTAGAAAATGTCGCCATTTTCAACGCCAGCACCGCCATACTGAAAGGCCCGGATAAATCCCCTGTATTTTCTCTGCCCAGTCCTAAAAACTGTTCTTTGGGCAAACCAAAGATATCTGCATAGTAACCCAGATAATACAAAATTTTATCGGGAGGGAACAAATCAATTCCCGCAGGTACAGGCGTGTGTGTGGTAAAGATGTTGCTAGACATCACTACCTGTTTGGCTTGGGCATAGCTCAAACCTTCTTCTTGAATTAAGATGCGGATGCGCTCTAACGCCGAGAAAGCCGCATGGCCTTCATTCATGTGGTAGGCAGTGACATCATAACCCAAAGCTTTCAGCATCCGTACACCACCAATTCCCAACATAATTTCTTGGTGGATACGCATATCAATATCGCCGCCATACAGTTGATCTGTAATGTCGTGATCATATTGATTATTGGGTTCGATGTTGGTGTCTAACATATACAAAGGCACCATCCCCACCTGTACCCGCCAAACTCTGGCGTATACCTTGCGCCCTGGATAATCAACCGCAATTTGCAATTCGGAACCATCGGGATTGCGTTCTAAATGCAAGGGCATATTATAAAAATCGTTGATGGGGTAACGTTCTTGTTGCCAACCATCAGCGTTGAGGTATTGAGCAAAATACCCTTGTTGATAAAGCAAGCCGACACCTACCAATGGTAGCCCTAAGTCACTGGCAGATTTTAAATGATCACCAGCCAGAACACCCAAGCCACCAGAATAAACAGGTAAACAGTCAACCAAGCCAAACTCTGCCGAAAAATAGGCATAACATTCTTTTGTCTTTTGAGCGCGTTGTTTCTGATACCAAGTTCCTTCTTGGAGATAATCATCTAACTGACGAGCAGCACGATCCATTTGTGCTAAAAACCCATCATCCTCTACTACCTCCAACAGCCGTGCTTGGGAGATAGTACCCAGCATCAACACTGGATTGTGATGGCTAGATTCCCATAAATCTCTATCTAAACGGCGAAATAAATCTTTAGTTTCAACATTCCAGTCCCAATGCAAATTATATGCTAACCGCCGCAGTGGTTCCAGGCGCGGCGGTAGTGACGGGGAAACATTGAATGTGCGAATTGGCTGCATAGGTTAGCAACTCTCCAAGTTCAGCTATGGTTATTGTTTACCTTGTTTATCCAATGCTGCCAATTCTTTATACTGTGTTTGTAAAGTACAGATGACTTTGTTAAGTATTAAAAACTGAGACGAAAATCAGTGCAGAACCTTACCCCAAGCGGATTGTTCCTTGTTGATGTTCTGCTGGAGTGTCTGAATTAATAAGGAAAATTTAATAATTGAGGCGCTATTGACATCAAAACTCCCCATTCCCACCGAGAACAGAGAGGTTAATGTCTATTCGTCATGTTTAACTGCCCAAAGAAGGCTGATCTTGTGGTTTTTTTGGCATGGTGAGACTTTGCGCCGCCGCATAAGCCAACTCTGCTGCAATCTTATAAGCAAGTTTGATATTAGATGCGCTATCCTTGTGGTGTGTGGCAGAAGTTTTGGGACGAGGTTTTGATTCCTGCATCACTTCACCAGAGGCGATCGCGCGTTGCAAAATGATAAAAGCGTCCAAGTCTTCTGAGTCGTACTCTCGGCGCAATAACGTTTGGATCTGGTTGCGATCGGCGATACTCAAATAACCAGTTCTAAAAGCTTGCTGGACGATTTGTTTAATTTCAACCATAATTTCAACCAAGTGTGGGAGTTAATTTAAAGAAGCTTAGTCTGTAAATTTGGTTTTCTTGTGAGAATTGCTTCTCATCGCGTGAATTTTCTCTAGACTTCACAATTTATAATGGGAGATATCCTAGACACATCGTCCATCTGGTTCACCTGATTGGGTGATTTACAAATTTGGCAATTATGGTTATACGCCTGTCCGGTTTCGTGCCGAAAGTTTCTGTATGAAGGGAAAGAAACCAAGAATTAGGCTAAGTGGAACTGTATTGAAATACAGCACTTTTGAAGTCAGTAAGGTACACCAGGAGTATTAAGTAATGAGTAATGAGTAAATCTTTGACTCATTACTCATTACTTTCCTAAATATATAATGCAATACGGTTCAGTTAAGAAAATAAATTAACTGCTACACATAAAACAGAACTCTTTTTTGGAGGGGGTTTGGGGGACGCAACCGTCTCCCAATCGGGGGTTTGGGGGAGAATCCCCCAAGTCTTGGTTCTTCTGAAATCGATAAGCTGACAACGTTAACTGAACCGTATTGATAGATATATAATGTATTTTAAATCACGAATCTAAAATTTGTAATCTTGCTAGTTGGGATAAAACAAATGTTGTTTAAACTACCAACTGTAGTCAATTAATTATATTGTTAAAAACTTCCGACTTGGGAGTGATCCATCAAAAATAAAATGTGTTATTCTGGGAGGCAATTGTTATGAAAAGCCACCCATCTAAATGAAATCGTGACTTGGTTAAGTTGTAAATCATCCGTGTGCAACATGAGCGTAGCGGGATACTCTAGAAATTTATTGCAAGAAAGTCGTCATTGCAGTCGGGGAAGCGCATACTTGTTTGCACCGATGGTAAACTTTAATGTGATGGCTGAAGTTGGTGATACTCCACCTTAATTAAAATCAATTTTTAATTGACCTAAAAATAACAAGAGGATTAGCAATTATTTTGTGATTGGTAAACAGTCCGCAGTAGGTTTTGAGCTTCAACAATCACATACATATTGTTATTGCCAGAATTTGTCCTTGTTTAATTAGGTCATTGAACATATTTAAAACAACTGCATAGAGCAACTTGATGGTAAAGATATCAATTTATTTCAACTATCAAACAGTTGAATAGTTGATGTCACCATCTGTCATTTGCTGGATAAATTAGCAGCAGCATTAGTATCTGGCTGAGATTAATCTTGATACTAAATGCAAAATTTTGTTGCTAAAAGTAATTGATGAAGAGCTAGAAAATCTCAAGTGATCGCACTTTGATCAAACGAGATTAACTTTCATCAAATACACTTTTATCCTGTAATTTATTGCCAGCTATTTTAATAAGTTGCGGCTCAAGACTTACTAATTCAGTTTTTGATTAATTTCAGAGAAATTGCGCTACCTACAATTTCTCTTCTCACTTCATTCAAAAAAATACCCCAAATACAGCCATGAGTAACCAAAAATACGCCGCTAAAATTCAACGTTTCAAGGAAGTACTACTCACAACCTTATTAGCAGATATCCCGACAATGGCTCTCGGTACAAAACTCCGTAATTGGTTATATCGCAGTATTTTTTCTCAGTTAGACAGTTCAGTTTATATCCAAAACGGTGTGGAATTTTTGGGGACAAACTGCATCGCTATTGGTAAAAAAGTACATATCTTTAAAGGTGTGAGAATTGATGCCCAAGGACATTCCAACAATAAAATTTATTTGGGTTATGGTGTAGCTATTGAACGCAATGTTGATATTGGTTGTTTAGATAACACATCTATTTATATTGACGAAGAAACTTTTATTGGCCCTCATGTATGTATTGCCGGGCCAGGAGATATTACCATTGGCAAACACTGTATGATTGCAGCCCACTCCGGCATATATGCTAACAATCACAACTTTACAAATCCCTTAGAACCAATTAAAGACCAAGGCATCACACGCAAAGGAATTGTGATTGAAGATGATTGTTGGCTAGGACATGGAGTCACAGTATTAGATGGTGTAACCATCGGTCAAGGTAGCGTTATTGGTGCAGGCGCAGTCGTCACAAAAGATATTCCGCCATTTTCTGTGGCTGTGGGTGTACCTGCAAAAGTCGTCAAAAATCGGATGAATCAGCAATTATCAGAAACAGGGGTAAGCATTACCCGGACATAATCACCACTGTATCTAAAGAAAAGTGTGTCTTTTTTTTCCCTTCAAGAAACCAAGTCATAAAATAATCATGACTTAAGTTATACCAACCCTGTTAATGGCAGTTTTAGTCATAAACAGGGTATTCGCATTGGCTTTATCAAGCTTCTCCTGTAGTGGTGAAAATTTCCGGTACAGGTACTCAAGGTGCAATCCCCAGAGTTTATTGAGCCAGCTAGAGAAAAATCACATCGCACATCACCTTGATACCTAAAGAGTACTTGCTTGTTTCATTACTCTGGCTGAAGCAACTAACAGCATGAACCCAACTGTGATGACTTAAGGGTGAGGAGTGGTGATTTCGCTCTTGTCTACTCTCTATTCTTGATAGGAAATAATTATGACGACATTTGAGCAAGCTCCAATATTTCAGTGCGAATTTGAAGACGATCGCACCGGGTTAAGTAAAGAAACTATCAAACGTGCTTTAGCTGATAATCTTTTTTACATCCAAGGTAAATACCCTGGTACAGCCACGCTCAATGATTATTATATGGCTTTGGCTTACACCGTGCGCGATCGCATGTTGCAACGTTGGTTTAAAACTACGGAAGCCTATACAAAAAAAGGTGTCAAAGTTGTCAGTTATCTCTCCGCAGAATTTCTCTTGGGGCCGCACTTAAGCAATAACTTGATCAACTTGGGCATTTATGATTTAGTCCGCCAAACCGTGGAAGAAACCGGGCTAGATTTTGTGCAACTGCGCGAAATTGAAGAAGAACCAGGCCTAGGAAATGGTGGTCTAGGTCGTCTGGCGGCTTGTTATATGGACTCTCTGTCAACTCTCGAAATTCCCGCCATTGGCTATGGAATTCGCTACGAATTTGGCATTTTTGACCAAGAAATTCGGGATGGTTGGCAAGTAGAAATTACAGATAAATGGCTGCATTTGGGCAACCCTTGGGAAATTCCCCGCCTAGAAGAAACCATCGAAGTTAAGTTTGGTGGTCGCACGGAAGGTTATTACGATGAAAAATGCCGTTATCGGGTACGCTGGATTCCCGATAAAGTGGTCAAAGGTGTTCCCTACGATACGCCCATCTTAGGTTATCGCGTCAACACCGCTAATACCTTACGGTTGTGGAAAGCTGAAGCGCCGGAATCGTTTGAATTTAAGGCATTTAACGATGGTAACTATTACGGTGCTGTCAACAAAAAAGTAGTTTCCGAGAATATTACCAAAGTTCTTTATCCTAACGATGAGTTGCAGCAAGGTAAAGAACTACGCCTAGAACAACAATATTTCTTTGTGTCTTGTTCTCTGCAAGACATGATTCGGCTGCACTTGCAAAAAGGCGAAACCATAGAGACTTTTCATCAATCATTTGCCGTACAACTCAATGACACTCACCCCTCCATCGGTGTGGCAGAATTGATGCGGCTCTTGGTAGATGAACATCAACTAGAGTGGGATCAAGCTTGGCAAATTACGCAAAATACCTTTGGCTACACCAATCACACCTTATTACCAGAGGCTCTAGAAAAGTGGCCTTTAAGACTATTCAGTAACTTACTGCCCAGACATTTGCAAATTATCTATGAAATTAACCAACGCTTTCTCGGTCAAGTGCGTGCTAAATATCCCGACGATAGCGATCGCCTAGCGCGGCTATCATTGATTGATGAAAGTGGGGAAAAATATGTCCGTATGGCACATTTAGCCAGTGTTGGTTCCCACGCAATTAACGGTGTCGCCGCCTTACATACAGAGTTACTCAAACAAGATGTTCTGCGTGACTTTTACGAATTTTGGCCAGAGAAATTCACCAACAAAACCAATGGTGTTACACCCCGACGTTGGATAGTAGTGAGTAATCCCCAACTGGCTAACTTGATTACTCGTAAAATTGGGACAGATTGGATTAGCCATTTAGAAGATTTAAAGCGACTCGAAGCTTTTGTCGAAGATGCTGAGTTTCGTCATGAATGGCGGCAAACCAAGCAAGATATTAAGACTTATTTGGCAAATTATATTAAGGACAACCACGGAATTGAAGTCAATCCCGAATCACTGTTTGATGTGCAAGTGAAGCGGCTGCATGAGTACAAGCGCCAACACTTGAATGTGCTGCACATCATCACCCTTTATAAACGCCTCAAAGACAATCCCAATCTGGAAATTACACCCCGCACCTTTATTTTTGGTGGGAAAGCTGCTCCCGGCTACTTCATAGCGAAATTAATCATTAAACTCATCAATTCTGTTGGGGATGTGATTAATAATGATCCCGATATGCGCGATCGCCTAAAAGTAGTATTCTTACCTGATTACAATGTCAGGTTTGGTCAACGAGTTTACCCAGCCGCCGACCTTTCCGAACAAATCTCGACGGCTGGTAAAGAAGCTTCCGGGACTGGCAATATGAAATTTGCCATGAATGGCTCACTAACTATCGGTACACTTGATGGCGCTAACATCGAAATTCGGGAAGAAGTAGGTGCAGAAAACTTCTTCTTGTTTGGACTGACAACCGAACAAGTATATGATTTAAAATCCAGAGGCTATAACCCTTGGGATTATTACCATAGCAATCACCAACTCAAAGAAGTCATTGACTTGATCAGTTCAGGATTCTTCTCGCATGGTGATACTAATCTGTTCCGGCCATTAGTAGACTCACTGTTGTACCACGATCCTTATCTGCTGTTTGCCGATTACCAGTCTTACATTGACTGTCAAGACCAGGTAAATCATGCTTACCGTGACCAAGAACACTGGACAAAAATGTCAATTCTCAATGCAGCTAGGATGGGTAAATTCTCTTCTGACCGAGCCATTAAAGAATATTGCCAAGAAATTTGGAATGCTGTACCTGTGAAAATCGAACTAGCAGAATATATTCAAGCTAGGGCTGGTTTGAAAGTGAACTGATCAAATCAGATAAATTCGGTTTTTGGTTGAGGCGGGTGTAAGGGTTTAAGGGTGTAGGGGTGTAAGAGTGCTGAACAACTACACCCCACACCCTCACACCCCCAATACGGTTCGGTTAACAAATGTATCTGTTGAGGTGAGCAGGGGGGCGGAGGAGCTTCAGGTGCAGGGGAGAGCGTACCTTCGTTCCCCCTTTCACCCCTGCACCCTTGCTTGCCTACACAAGTAAGTTTCTTATCCGAACCGTATTGTTCACACCCCTACACCCTAAAATTTCAGGAAACCTCTGGCATTAATTAACGTCACAACATTAGCCAGTCAAAAACTACATCTCATTAGCATCTACTTACTTAATAGTAGTGTCTAGGTTGGTTAAGACATTAGTAAATGTAAACGACAGCAACAGGCTTTTATTTAACTCTGTAACCTGTCACCTATCACCTGTAACCTACCTTCTGCTATAAAACAACCCACAGCATGAGATAATGGCGAAACCTGTGCCATACTCTATGGGGTAGTCATAACATAGCCTCCCCTATCAACAGAGTGCGCTCAAAACGAGACAAGATTTGGGTAAGATAAAGGAGCTATCTTTTCTGCATGGCAGATACCGAGAGAAGCTTTTTCCGACCCCCTTTGGAGATATTTCTATGCTGACTTTAAAAATCGCTGTTTATATTGTTGTTGCCTTCTTTGTGACTATTTTTGTCTTCGGATTCTTGTCAAATGATCCTGCTCGTAACCCCGGCCGTCGGGATTTAGAGTAAGTACAAGACAAATTATCCGCGACTGCCGGAAGGTGGAAAACAACCAAAGTCACGGACAATTGCTGGCTATCCTACAGGAAAGCTTTACGTTTAAATACTGATTAGCAGTTGCTACACAGGGAAAATCCGCAGCCATTGGCTAACACGGAGTTTCCCTTCACAGTAACTGGGTTTTTACTAAATTAATAGTATTAAAATATACTATTTGTTAGGCGATCGCAAAGTTATCCCTAGTAGGAAAGCGTTTTCTAGCAGTGTCCTTGACAGTGGAATTTCCTCTTTTTAGCAGCTTGCTGCACGTAGGCAGAAAGCAAAAGTCGGAAGACACAAGTGTTCTCATCTTTCCGGCTAATCGTTGGCTATTTGTTAGGTTAATTTTGCCCAGATATGCTTCATCCAGTTCTGCCGCCTGCGCCACCGCCTGTTATTGAACCGATCAAATCGACAAATTCGCTGTCATCAGTTGACAATCCCCAAACTCATGCTTTTGTAGAATCAGCTAGTGATGCTCAAAACACGGCTGAAAAACCGCAAACTGCCAAAATTGCCGATACTAAAAATCTACCGCCTCAATTAGTACCGATCGCATCTACTTCAGATAATTTAGTCAAGACAAAAACTCTACCCACTCCCCATACACCAGAAACTTTACCCCCAGCACTATCGCCGTTTTCTCCCTCCAGAAGTGCTACAAGTTTAGGACAACCTCTCAGCATTGGTTATGGCGTTCAGTCAGGGAATCTAATTGGTGAAAATCCATCACAAACTGGCGCATCTGTCCAGCAATTCCCCGCACCCGCAAAATTTGTCACTGAACCAGTCGCCCAGCCAGCATCGGCAGAAAAAATCCCTGCATCTGCAAAAGTCGTCACTGAACCAGTTACTCAGTCAGCATCGGCAGAAAAAATCCCCACACCCGCAAAAGTCGTCACTGAAAAAATCACACCACAGTCACCTGTTCAGCAATTTCCCCCAGCAGCAAAAGTCGTTGCTGAACAAGTTACTCCACCCGCATCACAAAGCACAACAGCACAGCCACAACAACCAAAAACTATTAATCTTTCGGGGAAATTTAGCGACTATATACCTAACACTCAGCCAGTTCAAAATATTATTGAGTTTAAATCTCGCAACCTCACCAGCCAATCAAATAACCCGACCAATATAGAATTTAAATCACCTAACCAACCAACTCCCCCAAGCACAACTTCTCCCACTCCCCAACAGCCATCACAGACAACCACACCAGTGGTTAGAGAAAGAATTGTGGAAGTGATCTCAGATCGGCAGGAGTATGATGAACAACGAAGAATTGTGACGGCGGAAGGCAATGTAGTAGTGCGATTTGATGGGGCTGTAGTGGATGCCGATCGCCTACAAGTGAATTTAGCCAACTTAATTGCCGTTGGGGAAGGGGATGTGGCCTTGACTAGAGGTGATCAAGTATTGCGTGGTCAACGTTTTACTTATAACTTTTTGCAAGACAGTGGGGAATTAGAAAATGGCAGAGGCGAAATTTATATCCCCACATCCTCTACAGATTTGGGCTTTTTACCTGCTGAGAATACCCCTGGTGGTTTACAACTCAGACCACCAAGCGATCGCATTCGTACTAATCAACCCCTCACCAATGTCCAAAATCCGGGCGAAGTGAACGTGGTTGTCGGTGGTCGTGGCGCAAGTAATCTACCAACACCAAAACAAGGCGGACAAGTTAAGCGACTGCGATTTGAAGCTAGACACATCGATTTTTATCCACGGGGTTGGCAAGCTAGGGATGTGCGAATTACCAATGACCCATTTTCACCTCCCGAACTAGAGTTACGGGCGAGTAAAGTTACACTGACACGCCAAGCTCCATTAATTGACCGCATTAAAACCGAACGTCAGCGTTTGGTATTTGATCAAGGTCTGAGTTTACCCATCCCCGTAGATAGCCAAACTATTGACCGCCGGGAACAAGAAGTCACTCCTGCAATTGTCTCGCCTGGCTATGATGGCGATGACCGTGGTGGTTTATATTTGGAACGGGGTTTTACACCCATCAATACCGAAACAACAAGTTGGACAATTACACCGCAGTTTTTTTTACAAAAAGCCATTCAGTCAGGTTTAGAAAATCCCGCATCTTTGTTTGGTGTGAGAAGTAAACTGAATTCAGTTTTAGACCCAAAAACCACACTGCGCGGTTCAGGAGAATTAACTAGTTTTGACCTGAGCCAATTAGATTCCAATTTGCGGGCGAGTTTGCGACTGCGGCGAGAATTAGGCGATCGCAATCCACATCTTTTAAATGTGGAATATAGTTACCGCGATCGCTTGTATAACGGTTCTCTTGGCTTTCAAACTGTCCAAAGTAATTTGGGCGCTGTTGTCACCTCGCCGATTATTCCTTTGGGGAAAAGTGGTATTAACCTCGACTATCAAGCCAGCGCACAATATATTACTGCTAATAGCGATCGTCAAAACTTATTTAGCACCAACATTGGTCAAACAATTGATCGTGTCTCTTTAGGTCGTCTACAAGCCAGCGCCGCTCTCAGCACTGGTGTGTTTCTCTGGCAGGGAAAACCATTAGCCCCCACAGCTACCGCCGGTTTGCGTTATACACCTAGACCTGTAGTTCCTTATATACAAGCGGTAGCTAGTATCAGAGGTACTAGTACTTATTACACCAGTGGAGATGACCAAACCAATCTCATTGGTTCAGTTGGTTTACAAGGACAGATTGGCCATTTTTCCCGTCCTTTTTTTGATTACACAGGCTTTAATATCAGTTACTCTAGAGGCTTAACTAGCGGATTATCACCTTTTTTGTTCGACCGATTTGTTGATAACCAAGTCTTGAATGCGGGAATTGTTCAACAAATTTATGGGCCATTTCGGATTGGGTTTCAGACCTCAATTAACTTGGATACAGGCAGAGAAACCAGTACAGACTATGTTTTAGAATATAGCCGCCGCACCTATGGCATTACCCTACGCTACAATCCCGTCTTAGAATTAGGCGGTTTCAGCATTCGCATTAGTGACTTTAATTGGACTGGTGGTACAGATCCATTTTCGACGAATCAAGTTACACCTGTAGTTGGAGGTGTGCGCCAGGAATAATCTTGGGGATTGACAACTAAAAAAATATCTCATCATTCAGGGACAAGGGAGACAAGGGAGATAGAGGTCTTGCTGAGTCAACACATTGGATAATGTATGAGGAAATACGACTTTAGGACTTACTACAACTTAGTATCAGCAAGTTCTTGCGTCTCATTAGACACTAGCTTTATGTATGTTATTATCGGGTTTTAACTTTCAGGATTGAGTAATTAGCCAGCATCAACACAAAAAAAGCACTGGAAAACTTATATTTCTAATTCAGTAACCAGCACTTTTTATACAAAGGCTAACAGGCTAAGGCGCTGCTATGGCAAAAGTAAAATCAAAAGTCCAGAAATCAAAAAACTCGAAAAAGCAGCCTAAAAAGGAAGCACCGACTCTTAGCCTCCAAGAAAGGTTAGCCCAAAAGCGTCAAGCAACGAAAGCCCGCAAAGAATTTATGGATTTACTCACTAAATCCTTATCTGGTGCGTTGTTTTTAGGTTTTTTGCTGTTTTTAGTTGCCGGTATTAAGGCTGCATTACCTGCTGTCTTGGGGGTACTGGTGATGTCTTTTTCTTATAAATACCCTCGTCAGGCTTTAATTGCCTTTATTATCTACGTTCCCTTTGGCGGCACAATTACTTATTACATTGGTAATAGTCCGATTCTGCAATTGGCTAAAGATTCATTTTACATCCCAGCTGCGATCGCTCTTTGGCAAATTTGCCGCAAACAGAAACTACCATTCATCATCCCCAAGCAAATTAAAATCCCATTGTTTATTTTATTGGGTTCTTGTTTGCTCACTCTCGTATTTATTAATGGTGGACAACAGTTTAACCCACCACCAGCTGGACTATTAGAGGAACCTGTTAAAGAATTTCCCATAGGCTTAGGAATTCTCGGTTTAAAAGTTCTTTTAGGTTACGTATCTTTAATTACTTGTATTTACTACCTAATTCGCAATAAGCAAGATTTTTTCTTCTTATCGCGTCTACAAATTGTACTAATTATCGTCTGTTGTGTCCTAGGATTGATCCAATACTTATTCTTACTCACTGGAATTTGTGAAGGAACTAAAAATCTCGAAGGTTCTGCCTTATTTAAGGCTACACTTGACGCTAGATGTTATTTTGGTGGCTCACTAGTCTACAGCCCCAGTCAAGGAATAATTCGGCTACCAGGAACATTTGTTGCACCTTGGCAATGGGCATGGTTTTTAATTTCTAGTACTTTTTTTGCCTTTGCTACAGGCTTTTCCGACCCGTCAATTTTTTGGCGGTTAATAAGTTTAGGTTCTATGGCTTTAATCTTTGTCAATGCAGTAATTTCGGGACAAAGAATCGCCCTAGGCTTAGTACCTACTTGTTTTGTCATGTTACTCTTGCTGACTGGTCAAATTGCTAACTTGAAACGGTTTATCCCCATAGGAGTAGGGTTAGTGATGATTTTGGGAATTGCCGTTGTGAGCAACCCTGTAGTTGTTCAAGAGAGAATAGATAGTTTTGCCAGTCGTTGGAATGCTTCACCACCTCAAGATTTTATTATTCAGCAATTTGAAGAAAACTTAAAAGATACAGATAGCCCTCTAGGAAGTGGTTTAGGTCGAGCCACTAACTCTGCTCGTGCATTAGGTAAAACCAAACTAGTAGAGACTTACTACCCCAAATTAATATATGAGATTGGGATTTTTGGCGTATTGGGTTTTCTGGCTTTAGTTACTACACTGACATTTACGGCGTTCACAACTTATCGCTCGATAAAAAACCGTAATTTCCGCAGTTACGCAGCGTCGATGTGGGTGTTTATATTGTTTATTAGTTACAACACTTACTACTATCCTTTAGATGTCGATCCAGTATCTGTATATTACTGGTTGGGTGCAGGAATACTATTCAAATTGCCAGTGATAGATAAACAAGAGAAGGAAGATGCCAACCCTGAAAAAGCAACAAATAAAAAAGGTTTAAAAATTAAGTTTTAATTCATTAAGTTTCCATCAACAGCGATAGACTCCACATTGGGCAATTCTACGAGCAAAACAAACAATTTATTTCACAATCAAACACATGAATGATTTTCCTTTAATTTCCGTAATCATACCAACTTACGGAAGAGATGAACCACTACGCGATAGTATAGTTGATATTCTCAATCAGGACTATCCAAATTTTGAAGTTTTGGTAATCGACCAATATCCAAAACACCAACCAGAAGTTCAAGCATATTTAGAAGAGGTAGCGGCAAAAGGGAAAATTAAATTGTTTCACCTAAATTGGGCGAGTTTACCAGGGGCGCGAAACTATGGTGTGCGTCGCTCATCTGGGGAAATAATTTTATTTATTGATGATGATGTAAAATTAACGCCTGGCTTTTTAATGGCTCATGCGAAAAATTATGTACAAAATCCAGAGGTAGGAGCTGTAGCCGGACGAGTATTTGACAGAATGAAATTGGGTGATTCTGGCGGAAAATTAGAAATTGAATATCTCCCTCCCCAAGCAATGGATCCTGGCATTGCTTGGTATCATATTGATTTAGTACATACTATTAAGCCCCAGCAGGTTTTAACAGCTAGGGGTTGCAATATGTCTTTTCGGCGCGAAATTTTTACGAAATACGGACTGAAGTTTGATGAGAGATTTCGCGGGAGTGCAGTCCGGGAAGAATCGGATTTTTGTTTGCGACTGCGACAGACTGGATACAAAATTTGGTATGACCCAAAAGCTGATTTAGTGCATTTGGGAGAAGAGACTGGGGGTTGTCATGATATTAGTATGCGATCGCTCAAATATCAACTCACTTTCTATCACAACCACTTTTTATTAGGGCTGAAAAATTTAACCTTGACTCAAGCCTTACGTTTATACGCCCGTTTATTTGATTGTCATGTTCTCGGAAGACCACCTTGTCATAAAAGTGGTTCACCTATCAAAATTCTCACTCGCGCTATTTTTTACACTTTGGGTTTCCTGAAGGCTTTGGGTACTGTCATTCAGTCAGTGTGGAATGATGGACAAATCTATAGCCATTTGGATGAACAAGTTTAGATTTTATCACCGCAGATAAATGATATTATCTGCGGTTAAATTTATCAATCTATCATGAAAATTAACTATGAGAATTTTAGTTGCTAGTCATACATATATAGTAGACCTTAATTGTGAAAAACTACGTGCTTTAGCTCAGTTAGCACCAGATATTGAGGTGACAGTTGTTGTGCCTAAAATCTGGAAGCCCGGTGGTGTACAGAATCAGACTATTGAAAGTCAATATAAAGATGAAGGTAATTTTAAAATAGTGCCGATTTCTAATTTCAGTCAAAATCATCAAGGGCTATTGACATTTGGAACTGATTTAATATCTTTGATGCAGCAATTTCGCCCGCAAGTTATTCAAGTAGAACAAGCATCAAGAAGCTTGGCATACAGTCAAATGATTATTTTAAATAAATTGTTGGGATTAAAGGCAAAAAATATCTTCTTTACTTGGTGGAATTTACCCTACACATTAAAATTACCTGCGGCTTTATTAGAAAAATTTAATCTCAATAATAGCCACGGGATTATTTCTGGGAATCAAGACGGAGCAGAAGTTTTACGGCAACGAGGGTATCAGGGCGCAATTAAAGTTATGCCCCAATTAGGTGTTGATGAAACTCTTTTTTCTCCCAAAAAACAACCAGAATTAGCAGCTAAATTAGGGATTAAACCTGATGAATTTGTGGTGGGCTTTGTTGGAAGGTTTGTTCCAGAAAAAGGTTTATTAACTTTATTGCAGGCTTTAGTAACTTTAAAAGATGAGTCTTGGAAATTAATGCTTCTAGGGCGAGGCGAACTGCGAGATGAAATCCTGAAAATAGCCACAGATAATCAAATCCAAGACAGATTAATTATGGTAGAAAGTGTTCCTCATCACGAAGTTACTAATTATATTAATTTAATGAGTACCTTGGTGCTACCTTCCGAAACTACTTATAAATTTAAAACTTTAACTGCTGCTGGTTGGAAAGAACAATTTGGTCATGTATTAATTGAAGCTATGGCTTGTCAAGTGCCTGTGATTGGTTCTGATTCTGGGGAAATACCTCATGTGATTGGTGATAGTGGATTAATATTTCCCGAAGGCAATGTTCAACTACTAGCTGAGTGCATCAAAAAATTGCTCAAGCAACCAGAATTACACCAAAATTTAGCTGTAAATGGCTATCAAAAAGCAATGGCAAAATACACTAATAAGGCACTTGCTAAAGAGCAGTATGAGTTTTATCAAGAATTATTTCAGAGTAAATAGGCATGAAAATTTTACAAATTGTTCCGTCTATTTCGTTAATTTATGGTGGCCCTAGCCAAATGGTTTTAGGGTTAGCGCCGGCTTTAGCAAAAGAAGGTGTAAAAGTTACTATTCTGACCACAGATAGCAATGGTGATACTGGTCAACAACCTTTAGATGTACCTTTAAATCGACCAATTCAACAAGATGGTTATGAAATAATTTACTTTCGTTGTGCGCCATTTCGTCGCTATAAATTTTCCCTGGAGTTACTCAATTGGCTAAAAATTCATGCTAAGGAATTTGATATAGCGCATATTCATGCTTTATTTTCGCCAATTAGTAGTGCAGCCGCGACGGTATGTCGGGAGAAAAAATTACCTTATATTTTGCGTCCTTTAGGTACTCTTGACCCGGCTGATTTACAAAAGAAAAAACAATTAAAAAAGCTGTATGTCGAGTTGATTGAACGCCAAAATTTAGCAGGTGCAGCCGCAATTCATTTCACTAGTGAACAAGAAGCAAAAATATCAGCAAGATTTGGAGTTAAGACAAAAGATTTAGTAATTCCTTTGGGTGTAAAACCAACGCAAAGAATTTCAGCAAGTGCAGTACGCAGTCAGTTAGGTATACCGGAAGATGTGCCTTTGGTGTTGTTTATGTCGCGTATTGACCCAAAGAAAGGTTTGAATTTGTTGATTCCGGCTTTAGAAAAGCTGTTGGCGGATAATCACAAGTTTCATTTTGTTTTAGCTGGGACAAATCCTCAAGACCCAGACTATGAAAACAAAATCAAATTTCAAATCGAAAATTCATCATTGCGATCGCATACTACCATTACAGGCTTTGTGAGTGGTGAATTGAAAGCTGGTTTACTGCAAGCGGCTGATTTATTTGTTTTACCTTCTTATTACGAAAACTTTGGTATTGCAGTCGCTGAGGCTATGGTTGCGGGGATACCTGTAGTGATTTCTGACCAGGTGCATATTTGGCAGCAAGTAAGCGATAGTCAGTCGGGATGGGTGGGTCAAACAGAGGTATCTTCGTTGTTGGAGTTATTGCAACAAGCTTTGCAAAATCCCCAAGAACGCCAACGCCGGGGAATAAATGCTCAAAAATATGCCTTAGAAAATTTTAGCTGGGATGCGATCGCCCGGCAAATGATTCAAGCCTATCAACAAATTCTCATCAATATGTGATAATTTCAGCCAAAATTCAGTAAAAATACTTTAAGTTACAACAATACAACAGGTGGGTTATTCTTTGACCAAGATGGCTCAGGTGCGATCGCCAGAGTTCAAATTGCGACACTCAACACCGGATTAGCCTTAACCAATGCAGATATCTTCGTTAATGCCTAAGAATTTGTAAATAATAAATCATGAATTTGGGAGGATAGCCAGCTTGTCTAACCTCCATATTTTCAATGATTCATATCATTTCTGAATTATTCTCTTTGGTTGAACCACATCTGTCTTCAGTAGGGTTAAACCAGAAATAGGTGTTTGATAAGGTGACTAATGGCAACATAAATCACGAGTAGATTTGTTATGACCTACACTCAAACTAGTGACCCTACCATTCGTAAATGTGTTGAATCTTGGCGAAAATTAGATGTAGATGAACAACTAGGTTTATTCTGGTTTATCTATAAAGAAATGGGTGAGTCTGTTACACCTGCGGCTCCTGCTGCTAGTACTGTTTCTCCAGAAATTGCTGAAGGTTTATTTAATCAGGTAAAAGAATTAAGTCACGAAGAACAATTACAAGTTCAGCGAGACTTAATTAATCGAGCAGATACTCAAATAAGCAGAGAATATGGTTCGTTAGGAGATACCACCAAACTGCTATTTTGGTATCGTCTCTCTCAAGGAATGGATAGTAATGTAATTATTCCTGTACCTGCTGGTTATCGTCTTTCTTCAGCAGCAGAAACTTTGCTGGAACAAATTAAAGAATTAGCTTTTGAACAGCAGATTAATCTTTTCCGCGACTATGTGTCACCAATGGGTGCAGAACCTAAAGCCGGCGCTGAAATTTAATTGTGAGGATATTGAGCTATGGCAAGCAAGGCTGTAGCTCAATATTCGTAATCCTAAATGATTTACCCACATCTTTCCCTTGTCTCTTTTCTTCACATATCAAATAAGACTGCTCTAGCAATCCTCAGCCACAGATAAACACAGAGTAAATATAATTTTACTCTGTGTATTTTTTGGTTGCTCATTAGGATAGTTGCACCCTAAATTCGTAACGCCCTTGGTTTTATATTTATAATTTAAATAGTCTTTTTGTCAGTTACATCTATCTGACGAGTGGTTAATTTTTTTTAAATTCTACACATCAATTTATCAATAATTGGCACTACACAAAAAAGTAAAACCCTAGGGCTGGGAATCCCTAGGGCTGATAACCTGACCACCTTTACTTTATTTATAATTGATGCAAAATTAAAGTGGATGTTTACAATAGACTTAAATATTTGGCTTATGTCTAGCAAGATTTTATGAAAAATATTATTAATATGATATTATTATCTCAACAAAATAATTCTATACATATTTTGTGGATAATCTCACTTATATTGCTCAAAATTATATTTTTTCTTGTTTAATGACTTTGATTAATTAAATTTCCAGGATAAAATTTATGATTTTATGTCTATATATACAGACTACACAGCTTGATTGCTAATAATGAATAAGGAAAAATAAAAGCATCATGATACATGATTGTAGCCAATTACAGTGACAGAAAGCCTAACCAAAGTCCGCAAGTGCGGACTTTTTATTTTGTCTTTATTAATCTGATTTAAAGTACAGTTTCTTGAGATTACATTTAAATTCTGACTTTAATTAACCGCAGATGAACGCAGCGAAAAGTTGAGCCAGTGCGTTGGGCGGGTTCCCCGACTCCTTCACTGGCGTTGCGTGGGTGGCTCTGCCGAATTGAGCAAACTTTTCAAGACAGATAAACGCAGATGAATTTGTACATCAGTAGGCTAGAAAAGCCTATAGCAATTCTCAATGATTGACAAACATCTCCCTCCCTTGTCTTCCTTATCTCTTTTGTCAGTATGATAAAAAGCTATTAGCGATTTGCCAGTAATTTTTATGACAAATTTTCTCCAGCCGCCAAGATTACGTATTGGTGAGGAAGATAGTGAAGAAGAAAGACGCGCCACTTGGCTGGAACTGTTTTATGATTTGGTGTTTGTGGTTGCTGTGTCGCAAGTAGCGCATAATCTCAAGGAAGACATTTCGCTGTCGGGATTACTGGGATTTGTAGTTTTGTTTATCCCGATTTGGTGGTCATGGATTGGGACGACGTTTTATGCTAACCGCTTTGATAGCGATGATGTGATTCATCGGTTGTTGGTTGGGGTACAAATGTTAACGGCTGCGGGGATGGCTGTGAATATTCATCATGGCTTGGGAGAAAGTTCGCCGGGTTTTGCTTTAGCTTATGCACTTGGTCGGGCTGTATTGGTGGCGGAGTATGTGCGGGCGGGGATACATATTCCGTCGGCGCGTCCATTAACAACTCGCTACGCCATTGGTTTTGCGATCGCATCTTTGATTTGGTTGAGTTCGGCTTTTGTCCCTGTTCCTTGGCGATTTGCACTTTGGGGCGTGGGAATTGCGATTGATTTTGGTACACCAATCACCGCACGCAAACATCAAATTGGCTTGCTTCCTCACGCTTCTCATTTACCAGAACGTTTTGGATTGTTCACAATTATTGTGTTGGGGGAAGCGATTATTGCGGTGGTTGAAGGTGTCTCACAACAAAAATGGCAGGTGTTGACTGTCATTTCCGCAATTTTTGGGCTGATAATTGCTTTTAGTTGGTGGTGGGTTTATTTTGACAATTTAGGTGGGACACCAATTGAAACTGCACGCACTCAAGGAAAAGTTGGGACGGTTAATATTTGGCTTTATACCCATTTACCCTTAGTAATTGGAATTGCAGCTACTGGTGTTGGTGTCGAAAAAATCTTGGTAAGTCCGCCAACTCTGGCGTTACCAGATGCCCAAAGATGGTTGATTTGTGGTTCAGTGGCATTATGCTCGTTAGCTGTGGGTGTTCTGCACCGCTATGGTGTGATTCGATATTGTAAGATTCGTTCGCTGTATCGCTTGGGTGGTGCTGTGGTGCTACTGGCGATCGCACTTTTTGGCAAAGGTTTATTACCAATCTTCGTCATCGCCTTAGTAGCTGTGGTTTCTGCTGTACAAGTTATTCAAGATTTGTCTCAAAGTCGCCCGACTACTCGCTTGGCTGATCCTGAAATTTAAGCCCCGACGAATTATAAGCTAATCAGCATTTAAGCTGCACTATTGAAATTGTACATAAATGACTTAAACTCTCTCCTCTGCCCCTCTGCTCCCCTGCGGTCTAAACTGCAAACTAAGTGCTTAATAGCTTATGAGGGTGTTGGATGTAAGCAATAAGTTGGACAAATAGTGATGATTTCACAAAGTCGCGTTGTTTCCACCAGACGGGAAATAGCTTTGCAGATAACTTAACGCCAAGCGTTTGGTTTCTGCTATCAATCGCGGTTGAAATGTTTTTTCTTGACTGAGGGATAGCCATAGTAATGTGCCGATCGCTTTGACTAAAATAAAGGCGATCGCTTCATAGTCTGTAGTCTCTAACCCTGCTTTGCGTTTAGCTAGTAAACTGGCTAAATCTTGCATCAATTTAGCATCCATCACCTCTCCGACGGCTTCTAATTCGGGCATTGAACCCTGGAGTGCCATAAAAATGGCGTAGTAACCAGGATTATCAGAGAAATGCTGGGCGGTGATATCAATCATTTGTTCTACTAGAATTTCTAAGGGCAGATTGGCTAATTCAGGATTATCCAGCACTGCTAACTTTTGATGAATATTTTCCTCATGACGCAAGGCAAGTGCCTGCATGATTGCAGATTTGTCAGGGAAAAACTGATAAAGTGACCCAATTGGGACTTTAGCACCAGAGGCGATCGCATTGGTTGTGGTGGCTGCATAGCCTTGAGTAATAAAAAGTTCTTCTGCTACATCCAAAATCCGATTAACTCGTTCCTGGCTACGCGCTTGTCTGGGTTGGCGGCGCATTCCACCTGCTGCTGATGGATTTTCATTCATAGATTACCTCCTAAGTCAATACAATTAAGGTGATGAGAGTTGATTTCTCAATTTCTGCTCTACCTATTAGAAAATGAGCAAGATTTGGGGGAGAATCCCCCAATCCCCCTCCAAAGTCATTTTTTTGTTTTTTGTTGAGTTATCATTTGCTGATTTTGTTCTAATTTAGTAGGACTTACGCAACTAGCATATTTTTTCTGTAGGGTGTGTGACGCAATGAGAAGATTTGAACGTAGTCATCAGATTGATAGCGTCACGCACCAACCATCAATTGTTACTGAACTTTATTGCTCCAAAGGTCTGTTGAAATAAATGAGCGATACTCACATTCTACTTGACAATAAATGATTTCTGCTCATATTATTAAAACATGAGTGATACTCATATACTATTGCAGATTTTGATGGAGTAATGTTGCTATGAGCCAAGATTTACTGACTCTACCTCATCCCAAGTTTATAACGACGATAAAAGAAGACAGATGCGATCGCTGGGGATTGATGCTTTGTCGTACTTCAGAAAGAACAATTCACAATCGACACTACCAAAATGCGATCGCACTTCTGGATGAAACTTTGTCTGCCATGATTAACCATCACCGAAGCGGCGGCGGATAAGGGAACGGAGAGCAAGTTTTCCATAATCAATGACAGCCTTCTTTGAATTTTAGTTTTTATCTTTGATAAAACTAATCGCTTCTAATAACTGATTAGCTGTATAAGGTTTCGACAAAAAAGCTTGAATCCCCATATTATAAGCGGCATTCACCTTATCACTAGAAACCAGTCCACTGATAGCAATAATTTTGACTTCTGGGTTAATTTTTTGCAAAGTGCGAATAGTCGTCAGACCATCCATAGAAGGCATAAGCATATCAGTTAATACCAAAGAAATTTCATCTCGATGTTCAGCATATAAAGCGATCGCCTCAATGCCATCGCTGGCGGTAATGGCTTTATAGTTATAACTTTCAAGAGATGTTTTAGTAATATCCCGAATCGCAGCTTCATCATCAACAATCAAAATTAATTCTCCATTACCACCAGGAAATACTGCTTCTACTTCTTCTACAGTTTCGGTGATTTCCTGTGCTGGCAAATATATTTTAAATTGGCTACCTTGTCCTGCTTCACTATGAACATTGATAAAACCGCCGTGGTTTTTTACAATTCCTAGTACTGTGGAAAGTCCTAACCCTGTGCCTTTACCAAGTTCTTTAGTTGTAAAAAATGGCTCAAATATGCGGTCTAATATTTCTGTGGGAATACCTAAACCAGTGTCAATTACAGAAATCACTATATATGGGCCAATTTTAGAATCAAGGTGCATATTGGCATAATTTTCATCTACCACAAAATTTTCGGCAGTAATTTTTAATATTCCCCCATTGGGCATGGCATCACGGGCATTCACACACAAATTCATCAGCACTTGATGTAGTTGAGTAGCATCACCAGATATCACCCATAGATTTTGCGCTAATAGAGTTGTAATTTCGATAGTTTTGGGAAATGTTTCTTTAATAATCTGCTGAATTTCGATGATTAAATGTTTAAATTGGACAAGGGTGCGTTCTCCCTCCATTCCCCGCGTAAAAGACAAGACTTGTTTGACTAAATTTGCTCCACGTTTAGCGTTCGTGATTAATATTGGTAATAACCTGCGAGAACGTTCATCTTGTAATTGGACTTCTAAAAGTTGGGCTGTCATTAAAATTGGTGCCAAGACATTATTGAGGTCGTGAGCAATACCACTAGCTAATGTGCCAATACTTTCTAATCTTTGCGCCCGCAGAAATTGGGCTTCTAATTGTTGTTTTTGAGTAATGTCAGTATTAACGACTAAAATTGCTTGGGTTTGATGTGCAAAATCACTTACTAATGTCCAACGACTTTCGACAATAATTTTTTTATTAGCTGCTGTGGTTTGGTATACAGCACTTGCGTCTGTTATGAGGTACAATAAATTAAAATATAAATACCTCTAAATGAAGTCATACTCTGTCGATCTTCGAGAAAAAATAGTTGCAGCACATCTTCAAAAAA
>NZ_JACJRY010000039.1:0-57632 GCF_014697485.1 Anabaena sp. FACHB-83
TTCTCAATCACCTTCCGATTCATCTTCATCGCTGGAGTTCTTTTCCTTCTACTCCTGTTGACGATTTCTTCTGCTTTAACTCCTCCTAATTGTAAAAAACCTACACCTGTCAGGAGAGGGGAGTGTGGGGAGTGTGGGGAGTGTGGGGGGAAAGATTTCTTCACCATCCTCCCACCTCTCCCACACCCCTGAATTTCTCACAAGAGAGAAATCCAGGCTGAACCCTTACAGCCTCAATAGCTGATAACTCTTCACCACTAATTGTTAAAACAGATTATTTTTTAATACTTAATTTTAAATTTTGGCCAAATCTATTTATTTACAAGTAATAAAAATATAAAAAAGAAACCTGCACAATCGCATTTTATGCCTTATACATTTAGTTGCTAGGTTGCAATTCTAAAATAGAAAATCTAAAATTCGCAATGGTATCACCGATTATTACAGTATCGCTATTATCAGTTTTAGCAGTGGCTTCTCCTGTGGCTGAGAAAAGCGAGGCTGAGGCATCTACTACCCTGAATGTCCCAGCGATCGCTAATATCTTACCCGCAGACACACCATTAGTCAGTTTAATTAACACGAAGGTAGATGCTTGGGCAGACCTAAATCGTTTTTATTTATTTGACAGAGCATATTCCGCCTTGGCTCAATATTTGCCACCTTCTTTTAAACTCGACTATGTGCGAGAAATTGAGTCTTTGTTGGGCGAACAAGTAGCGGCTGCGTTTCTACCCAAGGTTGAAGGTACAACCGCAACTCTAGAGAATAACTTTATTATGTTGGCTCCTCTGAAAGATGAGTCCCGCATCCAGCCTTTATTAGACTTACTGAAAAATAGTGACCCAAAACGAGTCAAGGTAAGTGAGTATAAAGGTGTAACTATTATAGAACTCCAGGTTCCAGAACCAGCCGAACCGCCAAAATTACCAGAATCAAATCCAGAGACGGAATCAATACCCCCATTACCAGAGTCACCAAAAGCACCAGAACCAAATCCAGAGACGGAATCAACAGCCCCATTACCAGAATTACCAAAAGCACCAGAACCAGCAGCATCACCAGAACCAAATTTAAAAAAAATTCCCAAATTATCGGCAAAGCCGATAAAAATACCCCAAAAACCGACTAATTCTTTGACAAAATCAAACTTAGCGGCGATTCCACCGATTTTGGGTAATCCAGATTGGTTAAAAAGAAGACCCAAAGGACTAGCGATCGCTGCTTTACCAGGGTATGTTGTAACTGGATTTACGGCTAAAGCCATTGAGCAAATTATTGATACTTCCCAAGGAGAGAATAATCTTGCTCAAAATCCCCAATTTCAGGAAACAATTAAGCATCCCCAGTATGCTAAATCTTTGTTTACCATTCATGAAAATTTGGCAACTTTTGTGCCTTTAATTAACGACATTGCCAAAGATCCAAGTCTGCCTTTTCCAATTTTTGGTAGTGAATCCATTAACCTTGATGAATTAAAAGAATATGGAAGTGTCAATGGTTTTGTAACAGTAGAACCAGAAGGATTACGTTTTCAAGCTACAGCCTATCGCCAAACTCCAAAATCAGAAAAAGATGAATTTCAAACTGAACAACCAGAGGCGATAGTCTCAAGATTACCAGGTGCTACTTACTCTGCTGCCACTGGTCGCAATCTCAATCAAAAATGGTTACTAATAGCAAAAGCTTTAAGTACAGAACCAAAACTCAAAGAGTATCTCGACCAATTCCGTAGTTTTGTCCTGAATAATACCAAACTCGATTTAGAAAAAGACATCCTCAATTGGATGGACGGTGATTATGCTTTCTTTTTGTTTCCTTCTAAGGGAGGTTTATTAGGCTCAATTCCTAACTTGAATTTAGGTATCGGTATCGCCTTAGAAACAAATAATCGAGATGCGGCTGAAACCACTCTCAAGAAATTAGATGAATTGATCAAATCTTTTTCAAACGGAGAAGTTGTAGTTAATACTCAAGATATCCAAGGACAAACTATCACGAGTTGGGATGTTGGCGGGGCATCTTCTCAAAGCTTACTGGCTTATAATTGGGTAGACGAAAAAACTCTTGTGATTTCCACAGGTTTTGGCGCAATTAAAGACTTAGTACCACAGCCTTATATTCCCCTGCCTACAACTTATAATTTCAAAACAGCAACTAATACTTTACCCCGACCCAACTACGGCTATTTTTATTTGAATGGTGGCTCTACTTTATCTTGGATTTATGGATTTGCCCCCAGTTTCTTTGATGATCAAACCTTCCGTCCTTGGAAATCAATCATTGGTTCAATCTATAGTTTGAGTGCCACAAGTTCTACCACACCAGATAAAGAACAATTTGATGTCTTAATGGTGTTGGCTCCTACTAGAAGACCGATTAATCCTGTGGGCAAAGAGTAATTATTAGGAGGAGGTAGTTCAGATCCTTTCGGCTTCGCGGTAATCGAGCGAAGTCGAGATTACCGCGAAGCTCACCCACCTGGAGTTGGGGAAAATCGTCCCCAATTCTCCCTGCTCCCTGCCCCTTTTCCTCTTCCCTCCTGCCTTGAAAGTGCTGAGTGCTGAGTAAAAATGCTAGTCCCACTTTTATGCTTGGCGATGAAACTTGTTTCATCGGGACTGCCTTACCCTAGCGATAAATTTTCTTACCTACCTACTTACATCAACCCAACCACTCAGGATTAAGTGCTGTACTATCAAATTGACTAGTAGTTTTAAACAATTCATATTGACCTTTAGTAGCAGCTTGACGAGTCCGATTTAATAGTTCTTGAACTTGTGCTTGACTCAGATGTTCAAAGGTGCGGATGGCTTCAAAAGCTTGGTCTAAGATTTTCATACTTTCAATGCCTGTAATCACTGTGGATGTCGGCAAATTCATCGCATAGTGTAAGCATTCAATGGGTTTAACAGTATTACTTTTGAGAATGTTTTGATCACCCATTGATTTCATTCCTAAAACACCAATTCCATCCTTAACTAGTCTGGGTAAAACTTGGCGTTCAAAACTGCGGAAATGGGCATCCATAACATTTAATGGCATTTGGACTGTATCAAAACGAAAGTTGTTTTGAGCAGCAACATCAAGCATTCTCAGGTGAACTAAGGGATCTTTGTGGCCAGTAAAGCCGATGTAGCGAATTTTGCCAGCTTTTTGGGCTTCTAGAACCGCTTCCATTGCACCGCCAGGAGCAAAAATCCTGTCTGGGTCTTCCATACGGATGATTTCATGATGCTGTAATAAGTCTATGCGATCGCTCTGCAATCTTTTCAAAGAATCATCAATTTGCTGGGCTGCGGCTTTTTTGGTGCGACCATCAATCTTTGTCATCAAAAACACTTTTTGCCGATAACCATCCCGGAGTGCTTTACCCATGCGAATTTCACTCCCGCCATTGTGATAGTCCCAGCTATTGTCCATAAAGTTAATACCACGATCAACAGCAGCACGAATCAGCCGGATACCTTCTTCCTCATCTTTTGGTCTACCAATATGGTGTCCACCCAAACCAATTACCGAAACTTTTTCCCCAGTGCGGCCTAACTGACGATAAATCATTTCACCTTTTTTAATTGGAGTGGGTTGATTTTGGGCTAAAGCTTGTTTAAAAATTCCTGCTGACGCTGCTAGTCCGACTGTTCCTAAACCAGAAGCAGAAGCTATTTTCAGTAAATCTCGTCTACTGATTTCCATAAATCATTAAAATCAAACTATTACATCCTCATAGCTTTGCACGGTGCAGAGTAAGCTACATCTAACTGTTGAAAGAGAACCGTCTTGATCAAGAGGTGTATTATATTGTGTCCAGTAAAAGACTGATCACAAAGACAGCTCAACAAGTTTGTTACGGAATATTAAGTCGCACATCATGTCATATAACAATATTGAGGACTGAATATAGCATTCACACTTCACACTTTATAGATTATGAAACTAAAACGCCGTCAATTTTTATCTTTAGGTAGTTTGGGAGCAGTTGGTACAGGAATTATCGGTTGGGCTTTAACTCATCACAATAATTCTTCTGATGATTTTGTCGCCATAGCAGCTAAACCCGCAAAAAAAGATTTACTCTTGCGTTTTGTGTCTGTGGCAGATACCGGAACTGGTACCAAAGGACAATATGCTGTAGCTGAAGCTATGAATTTTTATCACAAACGAAACCCTTATAACTTAGTGGTTTTAGCTGGTGATAATATTTATAACAATGGCGAAATCGAAAAAATCAATGCAGTTTTTGAACGTCCTTATCAACCTTTACTCAAAAAAGGTGTTAAGTTTTACGCTTGTTTAGGTAATCACGACATTCGGACAGCTAACGGTGAACCGCAACTTAAATACTCTGGCTTTAATATGCAGGGAAAACGTTACTACACATTTCGCCGTAATCAAGTCCAATTTTTTGCTTTAGATACTAACGGTAATGCTGATTGGAAAAAACAACTACCTTGGTTAGAACAAGAATTAAGCCGCAGTGATGCACCTTGGAAAGTTGTATTTGGTCATCATCCGGTTTATGCTTCTGGTGTTTATGGTAATAACCCAGAGTTTATTAAAGTTTTTACACCTTTGTTTCAAAAATATGGTGTGCAACTTTATATTAATGGTCATGAACACCACTATGAACGGACTAAATCTATTAATGGCACTACTTATTTAATTACTGGCGGTGGTGCTGGAACTCGCCCTGTTGGTCGTTCTGAATGGACAGCATATTCGGCTTCTAGTTTGAGTTTTGCAGCTTATGAAGTGTATGCCGATAGAATCGAAGTTAAGGCTATTGGTACTGATAATCGTGTTTTTGATCAGGGGATTATTCCGATTAAAAGTGCTTAGTTAAGTCAGTAAAAATCTCGCGCAAAGGCCCGATCGCACCTACCAATGAATACTCCAAATTATCCAAATTACTGCTGAATTTGGCAAGGGCTGAAAGATTTACGATGCAAAGATGAAGCGCCGTATTCTCGCAACGCCTGTAAATGTTTTGGGCTACCGTATCCTTTATTCTTTGCCAAATCGTACTGCGGATACTTTGCGGCTAAACGCAGTATCAACTCGTCACGCCAAACTTTAGCAACAATACTAGCAGCTGCGATGGAAAGCGATCGCTCATCTCCTTTGACTATTGTTTGTTGGGGTATGTGCAAATCTTTCATTGCTTGATTGCCATCAACCAAGCAAATTACAGGCTGTACTTTCAATTTGAGTACAGCCCGTTTCATGGCTAACAGTGTTGCCTGCAAAATATTTATTTGATCAATCTCCGCAGTTGCAGCAAAGCCGATTCTCCAGTCTGTTGCTAATTCACAAATTTGTGCGGCTAATTTCGCTCTTTTAGAACTGGAAAGCTTTTTACTATCTTTAACTCCAGCTGCAATCAATTGGGTGAAAGCATCTGCTGGGAGAATGACGGCTGCTGCAACTACAGGGCCAAATAAAGCACCACGTCCGACTTCATCGATGCCGGCAATTAAGCCAGACATCCCCGCTAAAGTGGACGAAAACTCCAGCCATTCCAGTTCACCTAAATTTGGTAGGGAATTAACAGCAGTTTGTTGAATCTCTACCATAAAGCAGCTTAACTTTCTTCAGAACCAGATTCTACAGCCGAGGAACGACGACGACGGCGGCGGCTACCTGTAGCAGTCAAATTTGCTTCCGTGTCTTCAGGGGTGGGTGCAAATCCCTCTGACTCTATTGGTTCTTCGGGTAAAGATTTTGCCTCTGGTTCTACAGGTGGTGGGGCGATGGGTTGAGTGAAAGTTTCAGGAATAGCCACCTCGGCAGGCGGTGGTGATAATGTGCTTGTTCCTTGTCCTGGCTGAACAATGTTAATAATCACTGATTTGGGATTTTTCACTTCCCTATCCAATTTCACTAAGGGGGAGATTCCCATCAATGCAAAAACATCTTGTTCTTCTATAGTCATTTCTACAGTTCTAATTTCCGGTGGTTCTACCACTGGTTTGACTGGTTCTGTTTTGATGACTTTATTGCGTTCGACTCTTTCTGTCCAACCTGATTTACCTAATGTGGGTGCAGGAATATCTGGTGTTGGGCTTAAGTCAACTTCATTATCCAGGTCTAGATCAGTATCACTATCAAAACCGAGAGAATTAGGTGCTAGGCGTGACTCATCTTTTCCATTTGCGCCATTAATCCCAATTCTGCGGCGACGGGTGCGGTTACCACGTTTATTGTTATCACCCAGTTCGTGATAGCTGGGATGATTAACTAAATTTAAGGCACTTAAATCGCCATCATTATCAAAACTATCACCAAAGCTATCAAAGCTTTCTCTCGGTTCAGAAATCCGCGCTACGGGTAAACGAGGTTCTCTTTGTGGTAAAGGTACAAAACGTTCTGGTAATTCTGCTGGTGTGGGTAAGCGGGTTTCGGTTTCGCCGGGGAGATGGACAATGTGACCTAAGCCACCGCAGGTTGGACAAGTACCGCCAAACAATTCGTAAATGTTTTGACCTTGGCGCTTGCGAGTCAGTTCGACTAAACCGAGTTCGGTGAGTTGGGCAATTTGGGGACGGGCTTTATCGGCTTTCAGGGCTTTGTTGAAATGTTCCAGGACGTGTAATTGGTCACGCCGTGATTCCATATCAATGAAGTCAACCACAATTACCCCAGCAATATTCCGCAGTCGCAATTGACGGGCAATTTCTGTGGCGGCTTCGCAGTTTGTCCACAATACTGTTTCTCTGGCTGTGGCCGATCGCGTGAAGGAACCAGAGTTAACATCAATTACGGTGAGGGCTTCTGTAGGTTCAATAATAATGTAACCACCAGAAGGTAAATCGACTCTTGGTTTGAGGGCTTCTCGAATCGCGGCATTGATGCGGAAATACTCTAATATGGGTGAGCGATCGCGGTGATGATCAATCAACAATCCTTGGGGTGTTTGTCCGCCACTCCAGTTCTGCAAATACTGTTTTACCCGCTTCAAGCCAGTGCTGGAATCAACCACAATTCGGTTGACATCTGCACCATACATATCTCGCAATACCCGTTGAATAAAGTCATCATCTCGATTTAACAGGGCTGGCGCACGAGTTGATTGTGCTTCTTGTTGAATTGCTTCCCATTGTTTTTGCAGCAATTCCAAGTCTTCCATGATGGCTTCTTCGGGCTTGCCTTCGGCTTCTGTACGTACCAACAAACCCATCCCCGCCGGTTTGATTAAAATTGCTAACGCCCGGAGGCGATTGCGTTCATTTTCACTTTTAATCCGGCGGGATAAATTCACGCCCCGACCATAAGGCATCAGTACTACGTAGCGTCCAGGCAAAGTAATGTTACCAGTGAGCCGCGGCCCTTTTGTTCCGGTTGGCTCTTTCATTACTTGCACCAACACTTTTTGTTGCGGTGCTAATAACTCTGTAATGGCGGCGGCTGTTCGCTTTAACCTTAATGGGCCTAAGTCCGTAACATGAATAAAGCCATTGCGCTCTGGATCACCAATATTTACAAAAGCTGCATCAATTCCGGGTAAGACGTTTTCTACTACACCTAAGTAGATATCACCGATTTGGTGATGGCCTGTGGCTACAACCAGTTCTTGTATTTGATCTTCAGAAAATACGGCAGCAATTTGATGCTGCTCTGCGATGATAATTTGTTTTGGCATTCAATTTCCTCAAAAATTGGCAGCACTGGCGTAGTTCTGGCGGTTGGTCATATCCCTCACCCCTGCCAGCTACTAAAGGTACTGCTGATAATAAAATTTGTGAAGCCGAGCTTCAAAGTTAAAGAGTTAATGACTGAGTAATTGCGTTGACACGCCTGTTTATTCCAGAACGGCTGCATATTGTTTAAGTAAATAAATCAACCGTCCGTGGTTGATTTTTGATGCGATACCCGCACCACCTAGGGATTGGGTATTCAGCAGGTGTTTAAAAAAATATAGCGTGAGACTTGCCGACGGAGCCTGCTTTTAAGTTACTAGTTCACCCAAGTTGCTATCAAGAGAGGCTGTTTTTAATCCGCTTCAGCTTGTCTGGGATAAAATCCTAGAAGTTGCTCTCTAGTATCTTTGCTTCTGCTCCCTGAGTATAGGGGGTAGTGAACTAGTGAATTCAATGCAGCGCCAGAAAATTTCTCTTCACCTCATTCTAACGCAACCTTGCTAAAAATCAATTCCCACGATGTGCTACATCCGGGTAACTACTAGCAAGTTACCTTTTAGGGATTATACTCCCAAAATTAACTGATTGCGGTGAATTTGCCGAAGTTGAAATTCTTGATTTGCAACTACTTCCAGCATAGATAGGACTTGCTCAGGACGCAAGGAAACACCGTCATTGCGGCAACTACCTAGAGAACGCAGAATAGCGATAGATTCAGCGACACTGTTGTTAATTTTTACTAATGATAATTCCAACAGGCGATCGCGCAGATTTACTATTTGAGTTTTACCCGATTTATTGGTTTGCTCTAGGTTAATTTCTTCCTTGGCCAATAGGACATCAATCCATTCTTGCCATTGTGCAGCTGTGGCTTCATTCGCAACTGCTACCGTAATCAAGTATTCGGCTGCGGCTAAGGCTTGGTTTGCCGATGGAGATTTTAAATCTATCTCTGCTACTTGATATATCGGTATATCGCTGGGCAGTTCCTCGGCTAACTTTGCCTGAAAAGTTTCCGTGTCTACTGGTGTGGTTAACTCAAAATCAACAATTTCGCCACTGCTAGTAGCACCTAAAGGTAAAGCACTGGCAATCATAATCCGGGGGTTTGGGTGAAATCCACCAGTGTAAGCGACGGGCAAACTCGCGCGGCGCACAACTCGGTCAAGTAACCGCAGCAAATCAAGATTGCCTAGCAAAGCCATGTCACCTTGCTTCCCAAACCAGACACGCAATCTTTGGACTTTGGTCGTATTCGGAACAAACTCACCTGCAAATTGAGGTATTGGTGGCGGCTCAATCACAATATTATGGCCGAAGTCTGTGCCGCAGACACCGCAATGGGAACAACCTTCAAAGGAGCAATCGGGAACAATTGCTGCTTCTAAGGCGCGTTGCAAGTCTTGTTTCAACCATTTTTTATCGATGCCGGTATCAATATGATCCCAAGGGAGGGGGGTATCTAGGGAATTGGGAGTCGGGAGTTGGGAGTTGGGGGAATCTTTGTCTTGTGAATGAAACAAATTCCATTCGCCGTTTTCGACTTGGCGGTATTTCCAGTCTAGACCTGCTTGGGCGATCGCATTACCCCAGGCGGTGAAGGCTTTATCTAAACTGTCATACCAAGAATCCATACCTGCACCTAATTCCCAGGCGCGGCGGACAACTTGACCCAAAGTGCGATCGCCTCTACCAATAAAGTCTTCCATTGCCGAAATGCGGACATCGGTGAAGTTGACTTTCACTCCCCGTATCCGGCGAAATTCTTGCCGCAGTAGGTTTTGTTTGCGTTCAAATTCCGCAGTGGCGACGGAGTGCCATTGAAATGGTGTATGGGGTTTGGGCGTAAAGTTGGAAATTGTCAGGTTAAAGTTAAGCGGTCTTCTGCCTTGACCCCGACATTCTCTTTGTAGCCAACGGACTGTTTCAGCAATGCCTAAAACATCTGCATCTGTCTCACCCGGCAAGCCAATCATAAAATAGAGTTTGATTTTATCCCAGCCTTGTTCCCAAGCTGTTTTCACACCTCTTAATAATTCTTCATTGGTCAAACCTTTATTCACAATATCCCGCATTCTTTGGGTTCCGGCTTCTGGTGCAAAGGTTAAGCCACCTTGGCGTGTACCACCGAGAATGTTGGCAATGTTCTCATCAAATCTATCTACACGCTGACTCGGTAAAGACAGGGAAATGTTTTCATTTTTTAACCGATTTTTAATTTCCATCCCCACCGCCGGTAGGGCTAAATAATCGGAACAACTCAGGGATAGTAAAGAAAATTCATTGTAACCAGTTGCCCGCATTCCCTGTTCAATGGCATCTACCACTTTTTCTGGTTCCACATCTCGCGCCGGACGGGTAAGCATTCCTGGTTGACAAAAGCGACAGCCACGGGTACAGCCACGACGAATTTCAATTGTTAGGCGATCGTGTACTGTTTGGACGTAGGGAACTAAGCCAATAGAATAGGCGGGTATGGGTGTGGCAACTCTTCTGATTATCCGTTTCGGCAAATCGGGGCGGTTAGGATGGACTGAGCCATCAGCTGCAATATCATAAAATTGGGGAACGTACACCCCTGGTATTTGTGCCAAGTCGAGTAATAAGTCGCGGCGACTCAAATTGGCTTGCTTGCCTTCTTCCAAAACCATACCGATTTCGGGTAAGAGTTCTTCGCCATCACCTAAAGCGAAGAAGTCAAAAAAGTCGGTGTAGGGTTCCGGGTTTGAGGTTGCTGTTTGTCCCCCAGCAAAAATGAGGGGATAATTCCCGGTGGCTCGTTCTTGCCATGTCAGGGGAATTCCTGCTAAATCCAACATTTCTAAGATGTTGGTTGCACCCAATTCGTAACTGAGACTAAAACCTAAGATGTCAAATTCTGGTAGCGATCGCTTAGACTCTACAGCAAACAAGGGGGTGTTTGTTTCCCTTAACTTTGCTGCTAAGTCTGTACCAGGGAGGTAAGCGCGATCGCATAATTGGCGCGGTTGGGCATTCAAAATGTTATAGAGAATGATATGCCCCAAGTTGGACGAACCAACTTCATAGACTTCTGGGTAGGTTAATACCCATCTGACAACTGCCGTTTCCCAAGGCTTATGTACTGCTAGGCGTTCGTTACCGAGGTAACGCGCGGGTTTTAGAATATCCGATGTAATTAATTTTTCTACTGCAACAGCCACTGTGCTATCTTCTAGCTACTTTTATGATTTACAGATAATCACCTCCAACCTTAGCACTGATTTGGTCGCAGCATAGTCTTATCTTTGTAACTGAAAACATCCTTTACAAACCCTTGCTACAAAGATTACTTACATGCTAGATTTATGGGTTAACCGATACTGATTCAGCCTTATCTGCAAACTCAAACACCTCATCAAGTTGAGTTAATTCAAAGATAATTTTCAAGGCTGGAGACACAGAACATAACCTTAAGCCCCGTTCCAAGTTTTGCGCCAGCTTCAACGCAGACACCAACGCCATTAAGCCGGCACTATCTAGTGACTCCACTGCTGCCAAATCCACAAGTAAGATTGCGACATCATTAGCCGTTAATGCTGTGGTTAAATCTCGTTCAAGTTCCAATGCGTTGGCGGCATTGAGTTTGCCCTGTAGACGAATCACTGCAATTTTTGGGCATTCCAGCACTGCTTGCATATTGACATCCTAAATTAGAGTTATTAAATCTTTCACCTGAGATTTATTTGAACATAATCTCTTTTTTTAAACATCGACCATACGTCTTACATCTCTTTGCTGAATCTTTATCACTGAAGGGTATATCTTTAAAGATTGTCATAAATACAGGGTAAAATGTGTTCATATATACTTTTTTTTCATATTGCTTCTCAAACAATCAACATAGACAGCCACAAAATAAATTGCTCATTGGTAAATTTGCTGGAAAAGCCTAATTTAACGATACTTTAGCCAGTTCATCTGGACGGATAAAATGAGATAAAATCTGCTCATTGACGAAGAAAAAAGATCGGGCTAGAGGCAAATCAGTGAGCGAGATAAATGTGATCTAAATCACTAATTTTATAAATCTAGATCACAATTTTTACTTAGCTACATCCCAGATAATTTAGTATTACCTAAAATGGGTTAATCAATATGAGAACGAGTAAGTATGCTATTCGCCAACTGGTAGAAAAGGCTCTTGATATTAAAAAATTAACTCCAGAGATAGAAAATGAAATTAACTCCGAATTAACTCAAAATGGTTATATTTCGGATGTAGACTACGAAGCTTTGGAATTATTAATGGCCGAAATGGATGCTGGCAGAATCAAGCTAGTTCCTAGCTGGGGATATTAATCTTCAGTCATTGGTCATTTGTTATAGCAATTCATTTCTAATGTCTAACCCCTAGCCTGGGAAATTTTCTGTGAGATTTACTGTTTAGTTACCTGGTGTGGCGTAAACTGTGCTAGTTAGCATTAATGTTTGCATTAATATTAAGTCGCCATGCACTTCGCTAAACGCCTAGAAAAAATTCCTCCCTACCTCTTTGCTGAAATTAACCGTAAACGAGCAAAACTCGTCGCCGAGGGAGTTGATATCATTAATATGGCAATAGGCGACCCCGATAAACCGACCCCAGCACATATTCTCCAGGTGATGCACGCGGCAATTGACAATAGTGCCACCCATAACTATCCGCCCTACGAAGGAACACAAGAATTTCGGCAAGCGGCTGCTAAATGGATGGAACGTCGGTTTGGGGTAACTGATTTAAATCCAGATACAGAGGTTGTAGCATCTATCGGTTCTAAAGAGGCGATACATAATACTTTTTTAGCTTTTGTGGAGGCGGGAGACTATACACTCATTCCCGATCCTGGGTATCCGGTGTATCGCACTTCTACAATTTTCGCTGATGGCGAACCATTCACAATGCCACTGAAGGCAGAAAATCAGTTTTTACCAGATTTAAACGCAATTCCTGAAGAAATTGCCCAAAAAGCCAAGCTGTTGTGGATTAATTACCCCAATAATCCCACTGGGGGAGTTGCAAACCTAGAATTTTTTGGAGAATTAGTAGATTTTTGTAAGCAGTACAACATCTTGCTGTGTCATGACAATGCTTACTCAGAGATGGCATACAATGGCTATAAACCGCCGAGTGTGTTGCAAGTGCCAGGGGCGAAGGATATCGCCATTGAGTTTCACAGTTTGTCGAAGTCTTACAATATGACAGGCTGGCGGGTTGGTTTTGTTGTGGGGAATGCGCTGGGTATTCAGGGTTTAAGGCAAGTTAAAACCAACGTTGATTCGGGAGTGTTTAAGGCTATTCAAACAGCTGCGATCGCAGCTTACAATACTTCAGAAGCCGAACTGCAAACTTTGATGTCTGTTTATCAAAATCGTCGTGACACCATCGTTAAAGGATTGCAATCTTTAGGATGGCCGATTCAACCACCAAAAGCTACCCTTTATGTATGGGTTCCTGTTCCTGCTGGCTATACTTCTGCGGAATTTGTAAATTTACTGCTTGACAAATGCGGCATTATGGTGGCTCCAGGTAGTGGTTACGGTGCATCTGGTGAAGGCTTCTTCCGTATTGCTTTAACTATCTCTGAAGAACGAATGGAAGAAGCCATTGAGCGAATGAAGGATGCTGGTATTTGTTACTAAAAAAGTCTGAAGTGTGAAGTGTGAAGTGTGAAATATCGGCGTTGCTGACAAACTCATTAACCTCTCTGCGCCTCCGCGCCTCTGCGTGAGATGAATATCCTGAAATCATGCAATTATGAAGTCTAAAATTTCATACTTCATACTTCACACTTCAGACTTTCGACTTTGCCACATCTGCTGGATAAATTGTTGCAGTTGTTGTTTAGCCGCCAAGTCTGGTTCCCCTTTTGGTTCTTTGACTAAAACCTGACTCAACAGGGTAATTACTTCCGTGTCTAATGCAGGGCGAAATAATTGGAGAGGCCAAAGCAAGTCAGATGCGTCTCGCAAGTCTGTAATTAGTGGTGGTTCTTGAGTATGGTTAGCCAGTAGTAAAGGACGCACCCAACACAACTGACGGGACACAACAACTTCAATCACTTCCGCATACAAATTCTTGTCACTATGCGCTAAAGACACAATTTGTCCTGGTTGAAATTCTGGGTGTGCATCCATAATCATGTAGCTAGGGTAGTAGCAAAGATAATTGTGCAGCTTTTCTCATTTTAATTGGCAGAATGGGCTAGTACAAAAAGGTGGAAGTCGGAAATCCAAAAAGTAGCGTTAATTAAATTTGTTGGGTTGGTATGTTTTGTAGTTCTCATTTGCTGGGGTTAATTGCGGTTCACCCAAATTTGGAGTTTGCGAGACATTCATTTAAGCTCAGAGTTCATACAGTAAGAACTTGTCAAGGCGAGGCTAAAATAGTAATTTACGTGTAAATTGGTCGAACTTTAAATCTTATGACTTCTGCTACTCCAGTCAAAACTGAGTACGAAGCGATTATTGGTCTAGAAACCCATTGTCAGCTCAGTACGAATACCAAAATTTTCTCTAGTAGCTCTACGGCGTTCGGTGCTGATCCAAATACTAACATTGACCCCGTGTGTATGGGATTACCTGGGGTTCTGCCCGTACTTAACGAAAAAGTCCTAGAGTACGCGGTAAAAGCAGGTTTAGCATTGAATTGCCAAATCGCTAAATATAGCAAATTTGACCGTAAACAGTATTTTTATCCTGATTTACCGAAAAACTACCAAATTTCTCAATATGACCTACCCATTGCGGAACATGGTTGGATCGAAATTGAGTTGGTAGATGCTGAGGGTAATCCTGTACGGAAGCGTATTGGAATTACCCGCCTGCACATGGAAGAAGATGCAGGTAAATTGGTACATGCGGGAAGCGATCGCCTGTCTGGTTCCAGCTATTCTTTAGTAGACTACAATCGTGCAGGTGTACCCTTAGTAGAAATTGTCTCGGAACCTGATATTCGTTCGGGACAAGAAGCCGCAGAATACGCCCAAGAACTCCGCCGGATTATGCGTTATCTCGGTGTGAGTGACGGGAATATGCAAGAAGGATCATTGCGTTGCGACGTAAATATTTCTGTGCGTCCCGTCGGACAAGAAAAATTCGGGACGAAGGTAGAAATTAAAAATATGAACTCCTTCAACGCCATTCAACGGGCGATTGAATACGAGATTGAACGTCAAATTGCGGCTGTCGAAGCCGGAGAACCCATCATTCAAGAAACACGGTTGTGGGAAGAAGGTTCACAACGCACAATTAGTATGCGGACAAAGGAAGGTTCTAGCGATTATCGCTACTTCCCCGAACCAGATTTAGCCCCCATTGAAGTCACCGATAGTCAATTAGAATCATGGCATAGCGAACTACCAGAACTCCCCGCCCAAAAGCGTCATCGCTACGAAACTGAACTAGGACTTTCGGCTTATGATGCACGAGTCTTGACAGAAGAGCGTTACGTATCAGAATATTTTGAAGCAGCGATCGCATCTGGCGCAAATGCCAAAGCCGCAGCTAACTGGATTACGCAAGATATCGCCGCATATCTCAACAAGCAAAAACTCAGCATTTCTGATATTGCTTTAACTCCAGCGAACTTGGCTGAAGTTATCACCCGCATCGAGACTGGCAAAATTAGCAACGCCCAAGCTAAAGAAAAATTGCCAGATTTACTCCAAGGTGTGACTCCAGAAAAAGCCTTTGCTGGTCAAGAGTTAATCACTGACCCCAGTGTACTAGAACCCATTGTTGATGAAGTGATTGCGGCTAACCCCAAAGAACTCGAAAAATATCGCAACGGTAACACCAATCTCAAAGGCTTCTTTGTGGGACAAGTGCTGAAAAAGACTAGCAAACGTGCTGATCCGAAATTAACTAACGAACTGGTGGAGAAAAAGCTCAATGCCTAGTATGAAAGAAAGTCAATGCCCTCAAATCAAGCATTCTGACCAGTTTTAGTTCAGTAATTTCTTTACAGTATATTTACTAAAAATACCATCTACTCAGTAATAGCCCTCACAATTAAAAGGCTATTCTATTGTTAGTAGATTCACCCTAATGCTTCGGAGAGTTGCCTCAGCTGCTCTCCTTATTTATTAATGAGAAAGTTATGTTTCTCTCACATAAAAAATCTTGATTTGGCATAGCTATATTGATTGAAGTGATAACAGTATTGATCGTATGACTTACGCAAAAAACAAAAAAAGAAGGTTTTATCACAGGGTGCAGGGGTATGAGGGTATAAGGGTGTAAGTATTCAAAACCCTTACACCCCATACCCTTTCACTCCCACACCCAATCCCCACAGACAAGTTTGGTGCGTAAGTCCTGGATTGCTCAAAGTATTCAATTGATTGGCTTTATACTCGACATCTAGCAGACAGCACCCAAAAATTTACAAGCAGCATAACAGTTAACTACTAGGTTGTTTTTCCCAAAACTCTTGTTTAACCAAAAAAACGAATGATATCTCATCCAAGCTCACCATAATAGCCAATGTGCATTTTGAAATGTGACACAGACTAGTAATAAAATTTACCATTTTCATTTAAAATTTTATATCTCAGTAATCTAAGGGTAAATTCTTAACAATATTTATACAAAAAAACAAATAATGGGTGATACTCCTCATGGCAAAAATGATATGCTGTGTTAAGTAGATGCACCCTGATGATCTGGAGAGCTGCTCAAGTGGCTCTCCTTTTTCAATCAAAAAGCTGAGTGCCGAGAAAGCGAACATACCGGAATTAAAGGCGTTTAATAATAATAGGACTTACGCAGTAAGACGAAATATCAAGGGTTTAAGGGTGTAGGGGTATAGGGGTGTATGTATCTAAAACTCTTACACCCCATACCCTTTCACCCCTAAACCCCACCTCCACAGACAATCTTGGTGCGTAAGTCCTATTCAAGTATTGTTAGTTCGTCTAGCTAAGTTGGCAACCATAAATACCAATTGGGTTAGCTCGACGGGTTTAGGAATGTACATTTGAAAGCCTGCTTTCCTAGATTCTTGGATGTCAATATTATTGGCATACCCTGTCATTGCGACTGCGGGAATTTCTCCCCCAGCCTCAGCACTAAGAGAACGCACTCGCCGGATCAAAGTATAGCCATCTTGGTTCGGCATTCCAATGTCAGACAATAGCAAGTCATACATCTGTGGTTGGCTTGTGAGTATTGAGAATGCTTCATCAGCAGATGTGACAGCAGTTACTTCAGCCCCGTAATCTTTTAGTATCATCTTCGTTAATTCACGTATATCGGCATCGTCATCTACGACCAGTACGTGCAAACCTTCCAGGGAAGGAATGTTATCAACGGATATTTCCGCATCGTCGGCAATATCTGTCACCTCTGGATCAGCAGAGCTAACATCCTCCTCAAGATTGCTGTTCAGTGGTAGCTTAACGATGATAGTTGTTCCTAAGCCTACACCCGGACTTTCTGCCTGAACTGTGCCGCCATGAAGTTCGACTAGATAACGGACAAGGGACAGCCCTATCCCCAGCCCTTGATTAGCACGAGTTTTGCTACTGTCAGCTTGGCGAAACCGCTCAAAAACATAAGGGAGAAAATCATTAGTTATGCCAATACCTGTGTCACTAACTCGAATCTGGGCTTGGGAATTAACTTCCTCCAGTGTGATCACCACACGTCCCTCAGCAGGTGTAAACTTGATGGCATTAGAAAGCAAATTCCAGATTATCTGCTGCAATCGCGCCCCATCCCCCAGTACCTGTCCCATTGGTTGCAGGTGGCATTCAATTTGAAGATTTTTTGCTTCTGCTGATAATCTAACTATCTCAAGGGCTGCCTCAATCACAAAGCGGAGATCAATTGGATAAATATTCAGATGCAGTTTGCCAGTGGTAATCCGCGAGATATCGAGAAGATCCTCAATCATTTGGACTTGCGCTCTAGCACTACGCTGGATCATGTCAATTGCACGATTCATTTGAGCAGTATCAAAGTTTTGCTTCTGGAGTAAATCAGACCATCCCAGAATATTGTGGAGGGGGTTGCGAAGTTCGTGGGATAAAAGAGATAAAAACTCATCCTTTGTTCGGTTAGATGCCTCCGCGTCTAAGCGGGCTGACTGCTCTTGAGCCAATAACTGGGCGCGTTCTTCCTCAAACAACTTCTGCTGTGTAATGTCATGAAGTGCCAGCAAAATCATCTGCTGATTTCCTGGTTGTAAAATTTTATAGCCATTGAGCAATATAGTCTTTTGCCCAATTTTTTCAAAATCACAGCAAACCTCAAAACCTTCAATTTGAGTGTTATGAGTGAGAATTTCTTCCAGGATAGATTGCACTTGGGGAATATTCCAGTGACCATTTCCTAGCTCAAAAATTAATTGCTGTTCTGTCTGGGCGGGCGTTACCTGAAACATTCGATAAAAAGCCCGATTGCTTTTGATAACTTGTAAGTCAGCATTGAGAACTACTAAAGGTTCTGGCATAGTTTCTACCACAGCCTCAGCATAATCAAGAGCTTGTTGAAGCTGCTGTGTACTGCGTTTGAGGGCATCAATATCCATGAACACCATCACTACGCCATCAATTTGATTTTCTGTAGTTCTGTAAGGTCGAATTCGCAGATTGTACCAACGTCCCTCAGTGTCTTGCGCCTCTAATTCTTTGAGATTTAAGGTATCAATTACCTCTATAATCAACGACTCTAAATTAGGAACTTCAATAGTAGAGCGGATATCACTTAGTGGTCTTCCTACATCTGTGGGAATCAAATTCAGTAAACGCTGTGCGGTTGGTGTGAAACGCCGAATCCGTAAATCATTGGTCAGTATGAGAATGGGAATATTCACACTACTGAGTAAATTCAACAGGTCATTATTGACATTGTGTAATTCAAGATTGCGACTTTGCAGTTCTTGATTAGTTGTATGTAATTCTTCGTTGGTTGCTTGTACCTCTTCTTTGGCGGTTTGCAACTCTTCATTAGTGCTTTGTAGTTCCTCATTGCTGGAGAGGATTTCTTCATTTGCTACTTTCAGGTGTTGAGTGGTGGCTTCATGCTCCTGACTAATTAATTGCAAATATTCTTGAGTAGCAGCAAGTTCTTGTTTGGTAGTTGCCAGTTCTTGTTGGAGTCGGAGTATTTCCTCTGTACCCACTTGTTCTACATTTTCAGGTTTGATGCTTAGTTGTGGATTTGTTAGGGCGGGTACATCTTCAAATAAAACAAGAAAGCCACGAGTTTCCCCTGAATCAGGCTGAAACGGAATTACCTCAACGTTGACTTTCCTAGATGGCTCACTTCCTTCTATCTGTATCTGTTCCTTTCTCACAGAAATATTCTGCCGTTTGGCCTGATGAATCGCAGTACGCAACTCTTCCAGCAGTCCTTTTCGGGCCATTTTGAACAAATTAAAACTGGGAACACCAGGGGCCACTCTGAGATAGGGACTGGTTTCTCCGCGAAATTGCAGAATGTCCATATTGTCATTAATCATTACGCCCACTGGGACATAACGATTTAAAAGAATTTGGTCAGCTTGTTTATTTAAGTAAGTAATATCCCAAGTCTTATGACTCATGGTCTTATCAGCAGCTATTTTCGCTACAGGATAGTTGCTGGTTGCAAAGTTAAAGTTAAGTGGAGTGGGTATTAATTTTTTGGTATAAATATTGTTTTTTCTGTCTGCTAAAGTAAATAAATTGGAAAATTCTCCTGCACTCTCGGCAACACCTAACATCAAAAACCCAGTGGGCTTGAGACTGTAATGAAAAATGGGCATTACCTGCTTTTGCAAAACAGATTCAAAGTAAATCAGGACATTACGACAACTAATAAGATCCAGATTGGAAAATGGCGGTTCGCTGATCAGGTTTTGTTTAGCAAAAACACAAAGTTCCCGAATCGGCTTGCTGATTTGATAGCCGCTTTCTACTTGATTAAAGAAGCGTCTTAGCCGTTCTGCTGAGACATCAACTATTTGGCTTGGTTTGTAGATACCTAAGCGGGCTTTTTCAATTGCTGTCTCATTAATATCTGTGGCAAAAATTTGAATAGCAGGTTTGGGAAGCACATTTTCCAAAAATTCCATTAAAGAAATAGCAATGGAATAAACTTCCTCCCCAGTTGCACAGCCTGGTATCCAGATCCGAATCGGCTCATCAACTGATTTCCCCTGAGATATTACCGGAAAGACTCGCTCTTTCAAAGCCTGATAAGCGTCTGGATCACGGAAAAAACTGGTGACACTGATTAAGATTTCGTAGTACAGTGCTTGCACTTCATCTGGATGATTTTGCAGATATTCTACGTAATCTTCTAGACTTTCCAAGTTATACAGCACCATCCGCCGAGCAATTCGGCGCTTTATGGTTGTTTGCTTATAATGCGTAAAGTCAACACCAGTGGCGGTGAACAGCATTGCAAAGATTGTCGGCAAAGCAGCCTCACTTTTAGGCAGTGGCTCAACTGTTTGTGAAGAAAGCGGATGGGTAACATTGGGATGGCGAGCAATCTTTGCTAGTTCTTCAGCAATTTTGTGCGGTGGTAGAATAAAGTCAACATCACCAGTAGCGATCGCAGTATTCGGCATACTACTGAATTGTGCCGATTCTTCACACTGAGCAAAGGTAATACCGCCAGCCGCCTTAATTGCTTCTGAGCCTTGTGCGCCATCTCCATCACTTCCTGATAAGACAACACTGATGGCTTTGCTTCCTATTTCTGCCGCCAGCGAAGCAAAAAAAGCATCAGCCGGCATATATTTGCCATGAATTTTCTCACGGGGCGCGAGTTGCAACACCCCTTTAAGCAGCGTCATCTTCCGGTTCGGGGGAATGACATATACTTGGTTCGGCTCGACAAGCATCCCATTCTGCACTTCACAGACGGGCATCTGGGTTGTTTTTGCCAGAATCTCAGTTAACAGGCTCTTCTGATTCGGATCTAAGTGCTGAATCAGTACAAATGCCATTCCAGTGTCGATGGGTAAGTGACTCAGTAGCTGTGTAAATGCTTCTAATCCTCCCGCAGAGGCCGCAATTCCGACTATAGGAAATAAATTATTGCTTTTATCTTGCTGCTTCTGTGTCAATTTTTCAACAGCCATAGAATCTGATGGTGATGACGCAGAAGATTGGTTAGGGTTCATTGTATTAGGGAATACAATACTAGAAAATTTAACTTTCTAGTGTATTCAATAGTTATATCCCTAGTGTAGCAAAGTTTTTCTCCTAACTTACATCTGCAATGGTTTTAGCTCTATTAACTTTCAGGTTATAACCCATCCATTCAGTACCTCTTAACCCATGAATCGCAGCAATTTCTTCAGTATCTGTTGCCATTTCTACAACTGCAAAGCCTCTCTTTTCACCTGTTTTCTGGTTAGTAGAAACTACAAGTCTCTTGATAGAACCATACTTTAAAAAAACTTGTCTAATATCATTATCTTCCACTTCATACGATAGATTCCCAATATAAACTGACATCAAATCTCTCCTAATTAAATAATGTTATTGAGGTAAATAAAGCCACTTTTTCAAAACCAGATGCTGATGAAAATAACAGTTCCATCTAGAGCATTGACATACTGTTGATTGTTGCTTTAATAAAGTCACTTAGTAGTGAACTGTTCCATCAGGCATTTTTGTACCAGTCATTTCTGTTCTCCGCATATTTGCCCCATCTAAATCGGCCCCGTCTAAATCTGCCCCATCTAAATCTGCTCCATCTAAATCTGCCTGACTTAGCTTTGCTCCCTTTAAGTTAGCGCCACTCAAATCCGCTCCCCTCAAATCTGCTCCGGTTAGGTCTGTTTGAGCTAGGTTTACACCGCTCAATTTAGCTCCACCTAGCTTGACATAGCTTAAGTCTGCTCCACTTAAATTGGCGTTAGTCAAATCTGCTCCGCTCAAGTCTGCTCCCACCATTTCTGCACTAATTAGGCAGACTTCAATCATTCGTGCATCAGCCAGGTTTGCCTGATTCAACTTAGCCTGACTAATATGTGCATCAGTTAAATCTGCCCCCCTTAAGTCTGCACTAATTAAGTGTGCGCCTATCAGGTGTACCCCAACCAGATTTGCGTTAGTCAGGCAAACCTGAATTAAGTTGACGTTACTAAAGTCCCGTTCTCCTGCTGCGTATCGGCTCAAAAATTCTTGAGTTTCCATAAAGAAAATAAATCTTTTGTTTTTTATCTATTAAGTAAATCTTATCTCTAAAAAAATAAGTTTACTGTTAACTAATGTAAATATTTCTCAGTTATGGGCAAGAAAACTGATATCAATTCACCAAATGATTGAGATAAGTAACCACGCAAAATTAATTACAGTCATTGCGAGCGAAGCGAAGCAATCCCAGCCCTTGCGATTGCTTCATTTCGCTTCGCTCCATTCGCAATGACTTTGTGTAATTAATTATGTTTAACTACTTAAATATATAGACATAACCCAGATGCAGAAAGCATTTCCAATCCAAAATGGTATGGGCAGTTATGCTTCAGGGCAATTCTTGGTAATTAATTTAGTGAACTACCTATATTACGCGATGTGCGACTTATTCTTGAAACCCCTCTCCAAACCTCTCACGCCAGTCGCTACAACGGAGGGAACCTCCGCAACGCGCTGGCTCCCCGAAACGGAGAGAGGCTTTGAATCTTGCTCCCCTTCCCTACCAGGGAAGGGGTTGGGGGTTAGGTTTGAGAGAAAGTCGCACACGGCGTTATATTTGTACACTGTAGGCTTCTTGCTGTTTCAGCTAAAAACCCGAAAAACTTTCACCAACATAATCTTCAAGAAAATGTTATGCTGGAATTAATGAGAAATATGTTCGGCAATGTGATAAGCCTGTGCCGCCTTCCCGGATCTAAATCTTTTCAAGTTAATTAATTCGGCAAATTCTTATGTCAGTTGATGTCAATAATTAGACTAAAGAAAAAAGCCATGTAGGCGTGTGCCATTAATTTTCATATAGCGTTTCTCGCTTGAGTGCAGTACAAGTAGATGGAGAAAAGAGGCTAGAGACTAGGGAAATTTACCTCACTGGAATGAGAACCGCTATATATAGGAATCCGATTTGATTTCTGAAAAAATTTAAGTATATGTAGGGTGCGTTACGCTATCGCTAACACACCCTACGTATCTGTTCAAAAATCAAGTAGGAATCCTATATCAGAAATTTTATTATTAACAATGCTTCTGTTTTTACCGCCTAATTCCCATTCATAGATGTTTTAAGAGTTCTTCTAGTTGAAAGTAACTCGGACTGTGTTGAATTAATTAGAATATTCCTTCAAGAGTTTTCAGTATCTGTAGAAATAGCAAATTCCGGATCAGGAGCCTTATCAATATTAGCAAATGGGCAAAATGATCAAGGAGACGAAGAATGCAAATTTTATCAAATAAATCGAGACAATTACTAACTCATACTATAACTGATCATAGCCAAGGAAATACAACTACATACACATGGAATTGTATGTGGAGTCACCATATTTGCCCTTGCTGTTCATACGGTTTACTCCGTCATATAAGTAATAGTGGTATTTACTGGCATTGTAGCCATTGTTATCAACAAATGCCTAATTGGGACTTGGGACATATCCAAGTACATAATCTAGTACAACAAGGCAAAAGTCAAAAGTTAAATGTTCAGGAAGAAACAACCAGCAACGCCTGAGCTAGAAAAATAAATCTTACTCAGCACCCAGCACTCAGCAATCAGTACTAGTTAATTGGTATAATCCCCAGTCAAACCGCTAATTTTGTGGGGGGAACGGAAAAATGGCAGACTGGCAAGAAATTACTGGTGGTGTGACTGCTCCTAAAGGATATCGAGCCGCAGGAATCACCGCAGGATTAAAACCATCGGGATTGCCAGATTTAGCTTTGATAGTATCGGATGTAGAGGCGATCGCAGCTGGTGTGTTTACCACATCTCAAGTTAAGGCGGCCTGTGTAGATTATTGCCGTCAACGCTTGCAAGCTAAAACCAGCGCCCGTGCTATTCTCTGTAACGCCGGACAAGCCAACGCTGCCACAGGTAGTCAGGGTGTGCGTGATGCTAATGAAAGTGCAGAGTTATTAGCCAAGGAATTAAATCTCTCTCCCGAATTGATTTTGCTGGCTTCTACTGGTGTAATTGGTCAACGCATCAAGATGGATGCCTTACGCAGTGGGATTCCCAAACTAGTAGCCAGCCTCTCAGAAACCGGTTCTGATGCGGCGGCTGGGGCAATTATCACCACAGATTTAGTCACAAAATCCATTGCCCTAGAAACAACTATAGGCGATCGCCCAGTCCGCATTGGTGGGATTGCCAAGGGTTCGGGGATGATTCACCCCAATATGGCAACAATGCTGGCATTTGTCACTTGTGATGCGGCTGTTTCCCCCCACCTTTGGCAGCAAATGTTGAGTAGAGCCGCCGATAAAAGCTTTAATTCCATTACAGTAGATGGCGACACCAGCACCAACGATAGTTTAATCGCCTTGGCAAATGGTCAATCCCGTACCCCAGCAATTACCGAGATGGGTGCAGAAGCCGAAAAATTAGAGGCGATGTTAACAGCAGTATGCCAGCATTTAGCTAAAGCGATCGCCAGGGATGGTGAAGGTGCAACTTGTCTGGTAGAAGTGCAAGTCACTGGCACTCATGATGACCTCGCCGCCAGACAAATCGCCAAAACCATTGCGGGCTCATCCCTAGTTAAATCAGCAATTTTCGGTCGTGACCCCAACTGGGGACGCATCGCCGCCGCCGCCGGACGTGCAGGTGTAACCTTTGAGCAAGAAAACTTGCAAATTAAATTAGGAGATTTTTTACTGCTAGAAAATGGTCAACCTCTGCAATTTGACCGCGCCGCCGCCAGCGCATATTTAAAACAAGCAGCCACCGATTATCCTAGCAATATCAAAACTCAACGCTTAGACAACCCCGTAATTATTGCTGTTAGCGTTGGTAATGGTCATGGTACAGGTAAAGCTTGGGGTTGCGATTTAAGTTACGACTACGTGAAAATTAATGCCGAGTATACAACTTAACTGACAACAGAATTCAGGAGTCATAATTCAGAACTCAGAAAGCTTGGAGAACGCAATTTTATACTTTACTCACCAATCCTTACGCATAAAGTTTGTCTTTTAAGAATGGGGTAATGGCTTAGAACACATAAAGTCTTCAACCCCCATAAACTCTTGCCCAAACCTTGGCTTCCCTACGTTCGCGCAGCGTGTCGCAGACAGGGAAGGGGGGGCAAGATTCAAAGCCTCTCTCCGCGTCGGGGAGAGGTTTGGAGAGGGGTTTCAAGAATAAGTCGCACATCGCGTTTTAATAAATATTTTTGAAGAAAAGCATTCACTTCATCGGCACATAACCCGACATGAACTTCTTTCCCTGCTTCTTTGAGAATATCTAGTCCTTTACCGTTATTGCGAGGATCTGGATCAACTATCGAGACATATATTTTCTGAATACGCGGATCTTTAGCGATCGCCAAAGCACAAGAGGGTGTGCGTCCCTGAAACGAACAAGGCTCAAGAGTAACGTACATTTGTAAAAAGTGCAAATCTTGACCTTGAATATGGGTTAGTGCATCAGCTTCAGCATGATGTTTTCCAGGCGAACGTGTATATCCTACTGCTACTATCTCGCTAGAATGGACAATTACACAACCTACTGGTGGGTTAGGTAAGCATTCTGGTAAAGCTTTTTTGCTTTGAGCTAAAGCAGTTAGCATAAATTTATCGTCCATATTCTTGGATATTTAAAGCTGATCAAAAGCTGGTGAGTAAATTAAAAGGTGGGCATTACCCACCTTTTATAATGCTTACTTAAATTGTTCTAATTGGTCTAAGCGTAACCAAATATTTGGTGTTGGGACTTGTCCGAATTTCACAAAGGCATAATCACCTTTAATATCCACAATTTCACCTTGAGTCTCAAACAAGTAAGCTGGAAAACGAGTATCACTGGCTGTGGCTTCAACGCTGTTTTCTAGCTTTTCACGGATAGCGCGAACAATGTCTCCTTTTTTGACTGGCATATATTCCCCTCTGAAGTTAGCAGATTATCTCATAGAGGATTTTAGCTTGCGAGATGATACTAAATCTCAGAGCGATCGCTTTGAAGTATTTAACTTATACCAAATTAAAAAATGATTGCGACAGATTGATGGCTCAAAAGCTTACCGATCAACCCTTACCCAATCCAAAATCTGTCTTGAAAAGTTTGCTCAAGTCGGGGAACCCGCCCACGCAACTTTTCGCAAAATCTAAAATCCAAAATGGTATTATCCATGACATCTCAAACTATTCCTCTATCTGAATACAAGTCATCCCAGGACTTACCCCCAAAGATTCTCCGTAGAGATTGGGTGAAGGGGTAAAAGGGTCTAGGGTGTAAGGGTTGTTGATACATACACCCCTACACCCTAAATCAAGGTTTTTGGGGCAGAACGTAAAAACCTACACCTGTCAGACCCTTGCACCCAGTCCAAACTGACAATCTGTGAAATCAAACAGTTGAAACTTTAACCACCGACAAAATTAAGCACCTAAAGCCGCCGCCGTTTTTTCCTTATCTAACTTGAACATCAACACACCCAAAGGTGGTAAACACAAATCTAAAGAATAAGGACGATTGTGCATTGACCAATCATCTGTCCACTTACCGCCTAAGTTGCCCATATTGCTACCGCCATACTGACGGGCATCACTATTAAACAACTCAGTATAAAATCCTTTTTCTGGCACACCGATGCGGTAATGAGAATGGGGTTGGGGTGTGAAGTTACAAATCACCACAATAAAGTTGTCAGAATCTTTGTCACGGCGGATAAAGGAAACTACACTGTGACGGTTGTCGCTACAATCAATCCAGTCAAATCCTTCTCTGGCAAAATCTAAGGTGTATAAAGATGGTTCAGAACGGTAAAGTTCGTTGAGTTCCTTAAAGAATTGTTTTAATTGTTGGTGTGGCTCAAACTGTAATAATTGCCATTCCAAATCAGCCCAAACATTCCACTCACTCCATTGTCCAAATTCCATGCTCATAAACATGGTTTTCTTGCCTGGGTGAGCAAACATATAGGTAAATAAACAACGCACATTCGCCATTTTCTGCCATCGATCACCAGGCATTTTACCAATCATGTTGCTCTTACCATGCACCACTTCATCGTGAGACAACGCCAGCATAAAATTTTCGCTGTGGTTGTACCACATACTAAAGGTGATGTTATTTTGGTGGAATTGGCGGAACCAAGGGTCCATGCTGAAGTAATCCAACATATCGTGCATCCAACCCATGTTCCACTTTAAGTTAAAGCCTAAACCACCTGTGTAGGTTGGCCAAGACACCATCGGCCACGAGGTTGATTCTTCCGCAATGGAAAGCACACCGGGAAAATAACTAAAAATCAGGTGATTTACTTGACGTAAGAAATCGGCCGCTTCTAGGTTTTCTCGACCACCGTATTGATTAGTGACCCACTCACCTTCTTTACGGCAATAGTCAAGATATAACATCGAAGCTACAGCATCTACACGAATGCCATCGATGTGATATTTGTCGAACCAAAATAGGGCATTTGCCGCTAAGAAATTTCTAACTTCGTTGCGGTTGTAATTAAATACCAGCGTACCCCATTCTTTATGTTCACCTTTGCGGGGGTCGGCGTGTTCGTATAAGTGAGTACCATCAAAGAAAGCTAAACCATGTCCATCTTTGGGGAAGTGGCCAGGAACCCAATCGACAATTACGCCAATGCCATTTTGATGACATTGGTCAACAAAATACATAAAATCTTCGGGAGTGCCAAACCGGGAAGTAGGTGCATAATAGCCAGTAACTTGATAACCCCAAGACCCATCAAAAGGATGCTCGGCAATGGGTAATAGTTCTACATGGGTATAGCCTAAATCTTTGACGTAGGGAATCAAGCGGTCTGCCAATTCTCGGTAAGTTAAAAATCGCGCACCCGGTTTTAATTCCGAAACAATAACTACAGGCTCAGTTTCACCATTGGGTAATTTAGGCGGCTCGGCACTGGAAGCATGTAGCCAAGAACCCAAGTGGACTTCATAAACGGAAACAGGTTGAGTCAAGGGATCAGTGTGACGACGCTTTTCTATCCAGTCTTCGTCATTCCATTGATAGGAATTTAAGTTAGTGACAATAGAAGCTGTTTTTGGCCGGGGTTCTTGCTGAAAAGCAAAGGGGTCAGATTTTTCGTAAATGTGTCCTTCTATATTTTTGATTTCATATTTGTAATGTTCCCCTACCCCGATTTCGGGAATGAATAATTCCCAAACCCCTGTGATGCCTTTACGCATTTGATGTTTGCGTCCGTCCCACAGATTGAAATCTCCCAGTAAAGACACGTTACGCGCATTGGGAGCCCAAACCGCAAAATAAACACCCTTGACTCCATCGATTTCGGTGGTGTGCGCTCCGAGTTTTTCGTAAATTCGATGATGGTTGCCTTCGGCAAATAAATGCAAGTCAAAGTCTGTTAGGCGCGGAGAACGGAAAGCGTAAGGATCATAAGTAACTCGCTCATGCTCTCCTTCTTGAATGCGTAACTGGTAGTTGGCAAGTTCTGGAGTTTCAATCGTACATTCAAAAAAATGGGGATGATGTACGGGTTGCATTGGGTATTCTTGGCGTTCTTGGGGAACAACTACCCAGGCTGCGCTGGCATTTGGTAGATAAGCACGTACAGCCCAAACTTGTTTGCCATTTTGTTCTACTGCATGAGAACCAAGTATTTCAAACGGATCGTGATGCTGGTTCCAAACTATACGGTTAACCTGTTCCTGAGCGATCGTGGCTATGGACATGAAGCTACCTATGTTGAATAAAGTGATTAACTAAACTGGCTTTTTTAATATCTATAATCTATTCTTTACATTTATTTGCAATTTATTGCCACCGTTATCGTACATCAGATGGGGACATAGGGGATAAGGGGTGAGCAGGTTCAGCCCCAGAAAATATCTGTTGAGCTAGGGGAAGTTGCAAGGTGGAGATTTTGATATTTTGTGCCGAGAACTAGGGTTTTTAGCAACAAGATAGAAAAAGTAGCAGTAATGATGATTATTTACGTAAATTAATGGTCATTAGACTGTATTTACTCACAAATGTTGGGCAAATATCTGTAATATATTGATTACACCGCTACTTACGAGTAAGTGTATGTAATGAGCAAAGGACAGCAGGTACAACTACCGTCAAAAATCTACGCTGAAGCGATTGTTCGTTCAATCAGTGGGGAATCTTTGTTACACTCTTCGAGCCGTGTCACTAGTGAGAACGTGGCTCAATTTTATGCGGAACCAAACCAACTCAATGCAGCAGTGCAACGCTTACGGGCAGCAGGATTTGAGATTTTAGATGTAGGCAAAACATCAATTAGTATAGCTGCTGATGCCGAAGTTTATGAGCGATCGCTCCAGACAACTCTAGAGACAGTGGAAATTCCCGTCATCAAAGAGGTAATTGGAGAAACCACAGCGACATTTATTAATGCCAGAGATGACAAACCCTTTGGTGAAATTGATACATCACAAACTATTTTCCATGCTCTGTTAGACGGAATTGCCATCAATGAACCGGCTTTTTACTTTCGCCCCTCAACGCCTGCGGAGTCTCCACCAGAAACAGCAACAAAGTATTTACATGTACCAGAAGACATCGCTGAAGGATTAAATGCCACTTTAGCTCATCAACAAGGCATTACAGGTAGCGGTGTCAAGGTAGTCATGCTTGATACCGGGTGGTTTTGTCATTCATTTTTTAGTAAATATAACTACAAAGTAAATGTTGTTCTTGCGCCCGGTTCATCAGATCCTTTGACAGACGAGAATGGTCATGGCACTGGAGAATCAGCCAATCTACTGGCTGTAGCTCCTGATGTTGAGTTGACGATGGTGAAAGCCGATGTTCTCACAGACCCAGGTAAGTACAAGAACGTCAACGCCGTTGCAGCTTTTAAAAAAGCTGTTGCCCTACGACCAGATATTATTACTTGCAGTTGGGGCTGTGATTTAAAAAATCGCCAATTTTCTCCCTTTAATCAAGCCTTAGCCGTTGCCATTGCCGATGCCGTGCATCGCGGAATTATCGTCATTTTTGCGGCGGGAAATGGTCAATGGAGCTTTCCATCTCAGCACCCAGATGTGATTGCAGCAGGCGGTGTTTATCTACATCTAGATGGACTGTTGCAAGGGAAGTTAGAAGCAAGCAATTACGCCAGCAGTTTTATCAGTCCAATTTATCCAGGGCGCAGAGTTCCAGATGTATGTGGGTTGGTTGGGCAGCATCCCTATGGAGCCTATATTATGTTGCCTGTTCCTCCTGGTAGTGAGAAAGATCAGGTGCTTTCTTTAGTTGGTGATGAAACTAAATCTAGTGATGGCTGGGCTGCATTTAGCGGTACTTCCGCCGCAGCACCGCAGTTAGCTGGTGTTTGTGCCTTGATGAAACAGCTTGATTCGGGATTATCTCCAGCCAAAGTCAAGGAGATTCTACAGCACACAGCCCGCGATGTTGTGGAAGGTGCTGGTCATCAAAGAACGGGAGGGTATCGGGCGCGTGCAGGCCCAGACTTAGCCACAGGTTACGGATTAGCTAATGCTGATGGGGCAATAGAAGCAGTGAAAAATACAGTCCTAAAGATGAGCTTGTATGACACTGCATTACCGTTGGTCAATCCTCAGAATTCAGAAATAGAAAACTGGCGAAATATTCCCACAATCACAAGGAGCAGAACAATGTCCTCGGATTTTCCTAAACTCAAAGCAAAACTAGATGAAATATTATGGGAAATTGAGCAGGTTTTAGAAAGAGCAATTAAAAATCATGAGATTGAAGATGTTGAAATAAGAATTAGCGAAATAAATTTTGTGCCTCGTTCAGTAAAAGCAAAATTAACTTCTTCTCTACGAAAATCTTTAGATGATTGCTGGAAGACAGAAGCAAAAAACATCAGAGGTCAAGTAATAGAAGTGCAGAAAATATTGGATGTTTCTAAAATAGATGCCAAACATATCTCTGTAGCCCAAGGTTTAATCAAGTTTGGTAAATATCAAGAAACTGCAATTCAAGTTTTAACTGAAGCTTTGCAGAGTAATGATGATGTTGTTAGAGATGCGGCTATAAAGGCTTTGTCAGAATGTGTTTCTGATATTAGTAATTTTGAGAGTACTAGTAGAGATGAGATTTATGAAGACAAATTTGGAATGTTTGATGATCCAGGAATTAGGCTTTGCGATCATCAAGGAAATAAAAGATGTAAATATTTTTATGATAATGGGAAAACTACTGTAGAATGTACCGACAATGGCAATACTTACACATACGATCAATATAATCCAGTTAAAAAATGCTGGAAATAATAAATAATATTATAGCGTTTCTCACTCTAGTGAGGTACAAGCAAGAATAATTAACCGCAGATAAACGTGGATGAACGCAGATGTAAACAAATTAAGTTTCTACCTCAGTAAACTAAGAAACGCAATAGCAATATTTCCCCTTGGTTAGAGAATAATTAATATGCACATTTTTGATTTATTTTCTCAGGGATGAGATTTATAGAAATATTATTAGGCAGTTTAGTTCGACAAATCACCTTAGCATGACTGATTTGTTCTTGAGTAAGCCCTTTACTATATCTAAAATCAGCATCTGTCAGAGTGGTATTTTTGAAATCAGCTCCAGAAAGATCAGCTCCAGAAAGATTAGCTCCAGAAAGATTAGCTCCAGAAAGATCAGTGCCTAAAAGGTGAGAATTTTGAAGTTGTGCAGATTTCATAACGCTACCTTGGAGATTAGCCTGCACAAGCCAAGCATCTTGTAACTGACTTTTTAGCAGAAAAGTTCCCTGAAGGTTAGCATTATTAAGACGTACATTCTGTAAGTTAGAATCAGAAAGATCGGCACCTGGAAGATAAACTCCATTCAGATTTTCCCCACAAAAATTTCTTTTTTGTAAGTTGTCCTTAGAACCTGTCCACCACATATACTGAACCAGAGACTGAATCTGAGAATTAGGCTTGCACCCCTGGCTATTGAGTATTTGTTCTGCTCTATAGATAATCAGAGAATGCAAAATTATCAGTGTTCCTATTAATGGAAGAGCGATAAAAAATCCAGTATTTTTCCAACGATCGCCTCTCTGCTTCCGCAAACTTGCCATAACAAATTCCTTTGCTAAACTGGAGAGCGCAGTTTCCCGATCATCTTTTTGGGCTTGCATAAACTCTTTCGCATCGCGTAGAGAACGACCGTAAAGAACATATTCTGGGGATTTTACCCATTCTGCCGCAGCTTGCTCAATTTTACGTTTCTTACGAAGATTTTCTTCAGATTCATTTAACCATGCTTGCAGTTCTTTCCAATTATTAATCAAAGCTTCGTGGGCAACTTCAATCATTTTTTCACGAGACTGTTCATCTGAGAAGGTGGCTAAGAAACGGACTCCAGGGGCAGCAAAACGATTAATAATAGCTCGGACAGTTGTGGCTTCTTTTTCATCAGCAATCAGTTCTGACAAAGCAGCACGGCGACGGGTGTTTTTTGTACCTTCCCCTAGTTCTACCAATGCGAGAAAAATGCGTCGAGAGATCGCTTGTTCTTCTGCATTCAAAGATTTATACAGGCGTTGTGCTTCTCCAGCCAGTGCGCCACCTACACCACCAAGATTTTCTAGAGTTTCGGCTGGATCAATGTTTGGCAAGCCTTCCCAAATCCGCGTCAGGGCAAATTGTAATAAAGGTAAAGCTTCTCGTCCTTGGGTTTGTTCTACTAGAAGTTTGACAACCGCACTGTTTAACGGATATCCAGCTTGTGCGGCTGGTTGAGCAATAGCCGCTTCTAAATCTTCTGGCTGCATAGTTGGCACGAGAAACCCTTGCTCAGAGAAGAGTTTGTTTAAACGTGGGTGTTGTTGGGTTTCGCCTAAAAAGTCACTCCGCAAGGTCAAAATTACAGATACTCGTTTTGAAAGGTCTGCTGCTGCACACAGCAAGTTTCCGACAAAAGCGTTGCGTTCGGCTTGATTTTTACAAAGCGTGTAAACTTCCTCAAACTGATCGACTAACACAATTAAGGGAGAAAAAGCAATATCAGGAAAGACATCAGCAATGCGCCGCAAGCCATCATATTCTTGATGATTGTTTTGCTGGGTGAGTTCTTGGGTAAACTCCCGCGTCTTGCTAACTGGGGTAGAATCATTAGTCACAATCCGCGCCAACATAGTGGCGAGAGACTCAAGGGGGTGAGTTCCTGGTACGAGTACTACCAATCGCGCCTGATCTCTTCCTAGTAAGGGTTTAGCTCCTAATTTGGGGATTAGCCCAGCCCTTGCTAGTGAAGATTTTCCTGAACCTGATGGGCCATATATAGGTAGCACCCGCACCGTAGAATCTTTTTCATGGAGAAGACGAAATTTCTGCCATAGTTGCTCAATGTGCTTGTCTCGTCCAAAAAAGCGATCGCCATCTGTTTCCCGAAATGCCAACAAGCCTTGATAGGGATTTGCACTGAGTTTGTTTGCTGGCGGTTGAGGAGTTTCTAACTCAGTTCGGACTTGCGAAAGATAAACTGTGAGTTGACCGATAGCCATCCCACCAATCATCTGACCTAATACTTGTCCAGAATTACTGCCAATATCCTGCTGAATCTGATTAGTTGAGTTAGAGAAGGAAACTCCGTTACTATCTGAATGATTTTCCATAGTGCGATCGCACTTAATTTATTTTTGGTTAAAAATTCACTCCGCCTTGAATATTGCCGTCAATTCTGCCAATTGCCTTGCTATTGGTCATTTGTCCAATTACCTGTCCTTCGTTACTGGTGACAGTTTGATTGATTTGAACACCTGCTGCGGCTGACTGTTCTTCTTGTAAAAGTTTGGCAATCTCTTCTGCTAAATCTGGGTTTTCTTGCAGTAATATTTCTAGTTCTTCTTGAAATACAGCTTGACGGGCTGAACTTTCAGGTTTTGCTGCTACTTGCTCGGCTGCTACCTTTAATTCCTCTTTAGATTCAACCTTTGCGCCGAGTTTCGACCAAACTTTCTTGGCTTTTTCCCAGATATCGGGAGCAATATTCTCTGCGGCTTTTTCTGCGGTTTTTTCGGCTGCTATCCCGCCTAATTTCAGCAAGTAAGGTAAACAGGGAGCTAATAATTTAGTCAGAAACACAATATCCATACTATGCACCTCATCTAATACCCGAATCTGTAAAGTTTTTAGGTTTCCCCTTCAAGTTAGTTTGTGATCTATATAAGAATTCAGTCACTCGTCAAAGTTTTATGCAGTAATATTGCCATCTCCTGTAATGGGGCGATCGCTAGTACAAGCTCATGGTATCGGTATAATCAACAGTATTAGAATATCAAGTTTGTATACTATTTAGATAGCAAGTAACTACAAATCTAAAAAAGGGAATAACTGAAGCAAAGCATTACGTATCCGCAGTAGAAAGACTGTTTGCCGCAGACTGGTGGTTAATTTTGGTGGCGGAACTTTTTGGAGTTGTGCTTGTATTTCTGCATACTCAGCAGCACTGATGGGTTTGCCATCAATGGGCGATCGCGCATCTATAATTATTTCTGTGCGTAAAATTTCTTCTGGGATGTCTTCTGGGGGTGGTAAAGCCATCACTGCTGATCCCCAATGGCTAATTAACCATACACCCACACTAGAGACAAAACTTAGTAGCCCCAATATGATTGGCTTGTGAGATTGTTTTTTCCCCATCGCATCACCTTTAAGTCATACTGATTGAGCCAAAAATCTAAAATGGACACTTGGTTGTGGCATTGACCAACATTACCAGTGTCCATTGACTGTTGCTTTAGCTTAACTAAAGATGTATAAATTGAGCTTGAGTTGGGTAGTCACTTTCTGAAGAATACTCTGATTCTCTTTTGCTACCCAAGCACTCAAGCAATTTTTTAAACTGCAAGACCAAGTGCTTGTCTGAGAACAAAACTTCAGGTAAAGAACTAAGGTGTTGTAGTAGGGGTAGGAGAAGCTGTACTAGCACCAGCAGGAGATGTAGTAGCGGTGGGTGACGCAGTAGCAGTGGGTGACGCAGTAGGAGTACTAGTCCCAGTATCGGAGGGTTCACCTGTAGCGGCTGGTGAGCTTGTCGGAGTAGATTTATCACCACCACTTTCACAAGCTCCTAAAACTCCCGCCAAACTTAAAATGAGAGCTAAACCAAAGATTTTTGTTTTCATAACTCCTCTTTCACCAATTCTGGCAATCAAATGTTTGTGCCTTTTGACTACGATAACCTATTTATTGCGAATTGTTGAATTACTCGTGTAGGAGATATTTAAAACCTGGCTAAAGGCTGATTATTAGTATTTGAGTGATGATGCCCCAGACTGATGACAATATCAAATTGATTAGTAGGCGATCGCAGATAGTTGCTTGTTTTTTGTCTTGTATTGCCATACTGCGATGCACTACTTAAAATGTCAAGTGTCCACTAGGGAATCTTTGATGATATCTATTTGATTGACTAACTACTGATGGAGACAGACAACAGCAAATTGTTGTGCAACTCTCCAAGGATTGCCATATCTCAAAAACATTTAAACATGGTCTACAGTTAACGCTATACTCATTCAAATCCCAAAAAAGGCTGTTCTAACCTGAGCAAAATTAAATAAACAGACTAAAATACAGTATTTGCTATCCCGGAAAATTTTATGGCTGCTGTTCGTAAATCGGCTGTGTCTACAACTAATACTTGGTTTGGGCGCAATTCTAAACCAACTGTGCCACAAAGGCGCTCCCCCGTTCGGGGTTCAGTCATCAGCAGTGCATCTCCACTTTCAGGGCAATCTCCCGTGGTATCGCCGAAGCGTCGGCGACAGACTGCCAAAAGTTTATCAACTCCGACAACCAAAAACTCACCAGAATTAACTGCATCCAAAGTCTCTCATGTGCCGACGGCGGAAGTTTTACCAAGTTGGTTGGTGCGGTTGTACACTGTTCATCGTTACTCGTCTGTGGTGACGTTTTTATTAGTTGCAGTGGCGCTAGTCGTTTATGGTTGGACAGTTTATTCTCAAGAACAGTGGAATCAAGAGTTCCGCCGCTTGCAAAATCTCCAACGCAACGAGCGTCAATTAACCACAACCAACGCTATGTTAAAAAACAAAATGGCGGAAGAAGCAGAAAAGCCAAGTGCGGGATTAGTATCACCCACGCCAGATAAAACAATTTTCTTACCCTCAGCATCTGATACGGCTAATTCTGCGCCATCAAATACCAAACCAAATTCTCCCACACAACAGCCAACTTCTTCACCATTGGGATATTAAAGGCAATAGTCATTGGTCATTTCTCAAAGACAAATGACAAATAACAAAGGACGAAGCCGATGCAAAAGTCATCCAGTAGATTAAAATTTAGAAATTCTCGCAATCCAGCCGTGACAAAGCGGCAGAAAGTTTCTCGACAAAAGTGGCTGGAGAAACTCACACCCAAAACCCCAGAACCAGTACAAAGCAGTAAGGTCAGGCTGTTAATTGTTTGGGCTATTTTAATATTCTCAGCATTAGGTTTAGCTTTTAACTTATATAATTTACAAATTCTCCAAGGCAAAAAACTCACGCAGAAGGCACGCAATCAACAAATGGTGAGTTTGCGTTCGTTTATGCCGCGTCGTTTGGTAATCGATCGCAATAATAATGTTTTGGCAGTTGACCGCCCTGTCTATACTGTTTATGCCCATCCCAAACTGTTTGATAAGTCTAATGAAGATGTTGCCCAAAAAATAGCCCCAATCATTGATAAAGATGTGGCGGAATTAGTGAAAACTTTTCAAAGTCGCAAAAGTGGGATTATTTTGATGCCGGCGCTACCTGAAGAAATTGCCGATCGCGTGATTGCTCTGCGCTTAAATGGCTTAGAATTTATTCCCAAATACTCACGCTTATATCCGCAAGCCGATATTACATCTGATGTGGTGGGTTACGTAGATTTAGAGCGTCGTGGTCAAGCTGGTGTGGAGTATAGTCAAGAAAAACTGCTAGAACGTTCTGTGCAGAAGGTACGGTTAATGCAGTCTGGGAGAGGGGAATTAAAGCCAGATGAAGCGCCAGAAGGTTTTCTCCATGCGGATGACTTGAAATTGCAACTCACAATTGATACACGCTTACAAAGGGCGGCTCGCTTGGCGCTGAAAGCCCAGGTAGAAAAATTCCGCGCTAAACGTGGGGCTGTGATTGTGATGGATGCGTTAGATGGTTCTTTACTTGCACTGGTGTCGCAGCCTACTTATGACCCGAATGACTATGGTAAAGCGAAGATTGATTTATTTAAAAACTGGACGGTAGCGGATCTTTACGAACCAGGGTCAACATTTAAACCATTAAATGTAGCGATCGCATTAGAAAATGGTGTGATTCAACCCAATGATACTTTTAATGACCCAGGGTCGATTAGAGTCGCTGACCGTGTAATTAAAAATGCTCAAAACAATGCTTATGGGCGCATTAATATTGCTCAAATTCTGCAAAATTCCAGCAACATCGGGATGGTGCAAATCATCCAAAAAATGCGCCCCTCAATCTACTACACCTGGTTAGAACGTCTAGGCTTAGGGCAACCATTAGAAACTGATTTGCCTTTTGGAGTTAGCGGTTCGCTGAAAACTCAACCAAGATTTATTTCTTCACCCATTGAACCAGCAACCGCATCTTTCGGACAAGGTTTTTCACTCACCCCCCTCCAACTAGTACAACTGCACGGCGCTTTAGCCAATGGCGGTAAATTAGTCACACCCCATGTAGTTCGCGGACTAGTTGATAGCAGTGGCAAAATGCACTATTCACCCACACTTCCCACACCAAGGCAAATTTTTTCTGCGAAAACTACTCAGCAAGTTGTGGAAATGATGGAAACAGTTGTTTCTGAAGGTACTGGTAGACCTTCTAAAATTGCTGGATATCGCATTGGTGGTAAAACAGGTACAGCCCAAAAAGCTAGTCCGAATGGTGGCTATATCCCTGGTGCAAGAATCACCAGCTTTGTCGCCGTTTTGCCTGTGGAATCTCCCCGCTATGTAATTTTGGCAATTGTTGATGAGCCGAAGGGTGAAAATGCCTATGGTTCTACTGTTGCTGCACCAATTGTCAAATCAGTCATGGAAACCTTAATTCCCCTAGAACACCTACCACCGGAACAGTTCAATTCCCCAGATGAAACACCAAGATGAGAGTTTTATCAACGTAGCAGGACTGATGCACAAAGATTGTCTATATCTTGTAGCTAGATCCAATTTTTAACTTGACAAAAAGGATTGGAAAATCCAGAGCTTTTTATTTTTTCTCCTTAAAAGGAGAGGTCTTAAACCTTGTAAGACTTACGCATAAAAACGAAAAATCAAGGGTTTTGGCAAGGGTACAGGGGTATCTGACAGGTGTAGGTTTTTTACGTTCTGCCCCAAAAACCTTGATTTAGGGTGTAAGGGTGTGAGGGTGATGAAACTCTGATTAAATCGTGATTTTTAGAGTCGCTACTCATCACTCTGTTAAAAACCTACACTTGTGAGACAGGGGTATGGGGGTGTATGTATCTAAAACCCTTATGCCAAAAACCCTTACACCCTTATGCCCAATCTTAATAAACAATCTTGGTGCGTAAGTCCTGCCTTGAATAAAACAGTTATCAATTGTCAATTAATAATAGGTAATTTAAAAACAGCAATAATTTAAATAAAGTTTCTAATTTTTAATTCATATTCCTAGAGAAAGATATTTAAAATAATAAATTATCACTAAAGAATAATTTTAAAATTCTTCAAAAGATTAAAAATAAAAACATAGGTTTTATCAACCTATATACGTAAGTGAGGTTAAGAATTATGCAAACTCAAACAATAGCAAATGATTTGCTTTTAGAGCTATCTAATGAGCAACAACAGTTTCTATCTGGTGGTCAATCAGGCGACGTAAATGATGATGATTTAGCTAATCTTGGAAACAACGTCGATTCAGGCAGCTTTGATAGAGATTCTAGCAATAGAGATAATACACCTCTTCGACGTTATAGGATTAATAGTAGAGGTACAGCTATCATCACTGTACAAAAACTAAGTTAATCTTGGCAACTAGTCGATTTAAAAATCCTATGAATAAATAAAAATAAATTTATTCATAGGAAGCTAATAAGTGTTAGCTAAAAAATTATAGGTGTTAATTTACTACTAAACACCCAAAATAGAAAGGGTAAGTTTAACACCTGTTTACTTAAATTTAAGTCCCGTTAATTACGAATTACCGTGTATTAGTCGGAATTGGGCTATTAGTTGACGTTCCCGGATTAGCACCAGTATTAACATGATTTTGCTGGGGAGTTGTGGTATAAGCAGTGGCTAGATATAAAGCTGAATATAGAAAAAATGTTCTCAGAAAATACCTACCCACAGATATACCTCACCCGTGCAAGTGTGTGTGTTCATTTGCCGAATTTGTAATCTGTTATCTGTTATCTATCTCTTACTGTAATTCTGTGTCTCTAGAGTTAATATTTGTTTATAACTCACGAAAGAGGTTAATAAAGCTGAAGTGTGGAACTTTAGATATTAGAGAGGGAAGTATTTTCACTCTTGAGTAAAGTTATCTAAGATTCCATGCAAAGCAATTTATTGAGATTACCTAAATTCGATGGTGAAGTAAATACAGCTAATAATTATCGCCAAGCTGAACAGTTATTTTTAGAATTACTAGCAATAGAAAATTTAGACAATCAACTACATCAGTTAGCAACGCAAGTTAGAGAATTTGAACAAACACTCTTTGCGGCAATTGTAGCAGCCTATCAAAATAGCAGCGTAGATAATGACGCTCATTTATTTTTGCAACGAATTTTATATTGGATTAATCGCCTAAAGTTATTTTGGTACGACGATTTACGCCACTATACAAATGAGCGATCGCTTTATTTAAGTTGTTGTCGTCATCAAATTGAACTTGCTTGGCAAGCTTGGGAATTAGCGCAAATTGATGTACCAGCATTACAAACATTAGATGTCAAACAAGCATTAATAGAACGCGCCACCGCAGATTTAAATCCGCCACTATCACCAGAAAGCCGCTACATCCGCGAACAAATGAGTGAAATTGGCTATCGTCATTTGCTGGCGATCGCTTCATTTGATGGTTTAGTAGAAGGTAGTCGTTTATCGCGGATTTTAGGCGGTACAGCCAACGAGGTGCAATGTACTTTGGTGCGGGTATTTTTAGAAGAGTACGGTAACGGGCGCTTATCTCGCAAGCACTCAACATTTTTTGCTCAAATGTTAGCCGAGTTTGAGATGAACACCGAACCAGAAGGTTACTTTGATTTAGTACCTTGGGAAGTTTTAGCTTGCGCGAATCAAAACTTTTTAACCACCGAACGCAAACGATATTTCCTCCGTTACAGTGGCGCATTAACTTATTTTGAAGTAGCAGGGCCAGCAGCTTACAGAAATTATTTAGCAGCAGCACAAAGACTACAACTGTCAGATGCAGCAATGGGTTATTGGGAACTGCACATCCGCGAAGATGAACGCCACGGTCAATGGATGTTAGAGAGTGTAGCTTTAGCTTTAGCCGAGCAATATCCCCATGATGCGTGGGAATTATTACTAGGATACGACCAAGAGAAACTTATGGGCGATCGCGCTGCTCAAGCTGTTGTCAAATCTATTCGCGCAGCCGAACAAGCAAATTTACCAACAAGATAACTTATACCATTTTGGATTTTAGATTTTGGATTTTGGATTGGGAAATTGCTTACTGGTGAGCTTTTCAGTAACCCATTTGTCGCAATCATTTTTCAAATTGGTATTACCAAGCCAAAAATAGCATTTTAAAATTTTTGGACATTTGATTCTACTGTAGTGACAAACAACTCACTACAGACAAATTTTCTGTGCTTTTATGCAAGTCAAACTGTAATTTAAGGAACTAATTCAATCAAATGAAAGACATATTTTCCTGCCCTGAAGAATCTAATTTCTATTCCAACTGTTTAGAAAATTTTGTCCTGAGAGATTGCCAAAATCCGACTTCGATTGTTGAATTTGGTTCTGGTGATGGTAGTCCAGTGATTAACTCACTACTGCGAAATAAATTTGAGGGATTAATTCAAGGCTATGAACTGAATACATCTGCCTGGAAAGCTGCAAACTTAACTATAGATGAATATAATTTGACTAGTAAATATATTATTCATAATTCTTGTTTATTTGATGCTGATAAACCTCAAGCCGATTATCTTGTAGCTAACCCGCCATATCTGCCTGCTCCAGATGATGATATTTATATGCCATTATTATTTGGTGGTATAGATGGAGCAGCAATTACCAACGAGTTGTTATCTTTAGATTATGAAAATGTTTTAGTTTTAGTTTCTAGTTATTCCAATCCTATTAGTACTATTAAAACAGCACGAAAACACAGCTACAGTGTAAATAAATTTGTGGTTTTACCCTTGCATTTTGGTTACTATAGTTCTGAGCCAAAAGTCAAAAAACATATAGAAGAATTAAAAAAACATCATCAGGCATTTTACTCTGGAGATTATTATTTCTTATCTGGAGTGCTATTCCAAAAATCCCAGGTATCAAATATTGATTTGGCGAATGAATTAACTCAAGTTATGACAAGTTTATAGATTGGCAATATGTAGGGTGGGCATTCACTAATATATTCGGGGTTAATTGAGAGTTTGATTGAGAATGCTTACCTACATAGGGTTTGCTGAAAAAGTTGTTTTGTGGAGGTAGGGAACAGTTATACCAAATTGAAGAATGATTGCGACAAATGGATTGCCCAAAAGCTTACCAGTGAAACCTTTCCCAATCCAAAATCCAAAATGGTATTAGTTATGTGAAAATTTATTTTTCAAGGTTGATATTTGATCAATGAGAGAGAGATTAGGTAATTGCTGAATTCAGAAATTTGATATCAAAAGAGTATTAGACAAGGGCAGATAGTTGTTTTTGAAAGTAAGCGCGGTAGAGTTTACAGCGCGGTAAGATGCGATCGCCATCAAAACAAATTAATCCTAGATTTTCCAGCTTATAAGCATCCGCAGGATCAATCACTAGACCGAGTTTGGTTTCGACAAGTTCAGCATATACCTTGATCAGATGAGGATAGGCTTGCAGTTTTAACCAGTGTCGCCATAAGTGATGGCGGTAGATACCACCGTTCACCATCGCTTCTTGAATTAATTCTTGGAGAGTTATCTTGCCAGAGACAAGATGAAATAAGGCTAGTTGAATCAAGGCTGGATGACCCCCAACCAAAGACATTAATTCCGCAGATTCTTGACCGACTCTCCAGTTTAATTCGTATCTACTGGCTAACTCTTCTACTTGGTAGTGTGTAAATTCACTCAGACGGATAGGTAGGCCGATATTAAATGGTGAACGGTTAATATCTAAAGAAATATTTTGTTCTGTGGAATATACCACTACTAATCTTAATTTCTGCCAACCATAGTTTTGTCTGGCTTCTTCACACCAGGAACGCAACAAAGCAAAAAATTCCTGAGCAATATGAGGATATTCAAAAAAGCGATCAACATCATTTAAAACTAACACTATGGGATGATTTATCTGTTTGAAAAGATATTTCTGCAAGTAAAAACTACAAACTAATTTATAGCCAACTTCTTCATCCCACATCTCATCTAAGTTGGGCTCAATATCTAGTTGTTGAGCAATTTGCCAACAAAGACAACGCAAAAGCTTATTTAAATCGGTTAAACAAGAATCATCGATTTGATAACAGTTGATATTAACAGTATGATATCTTTGCTTCTGGGCAAAGGCTAAAATACGTAGTACTAAAGAAGTTTTTCCCATTTGTCTGGGAGAGCGAATCCGAATTACACAGCCTGGTCGAGTAATTTCTCGATAAGCCAGTTCTTCTATAGGTGGACGCTCGATATATAAGGGTGAGTCTAAAGCTACAGGGCCATCTGGATAAGTCCAATGATGTGTGATTTCGTCAGTAGAAAGACGAGGTGAGTTTTCTAATTTTGTGTATGAATTTCTAGGCAGAAATTCTAAGATTTCGCTTTCATCATCGACGCTCGAAACAGCGTAATCTGCTTCATTTAATTTGAGGTTAAAGGCACTAAAACATAGTTTGAGAGTTTTTTGATCTACAGCTTTACTCAAAGACCATAATCGACTCAGAGTTTTGGTCGAAATACTAATCTGTGTGCTGAGTTCTTGTAGGGTGAGGCGATCGCCTTTTTTCCTAGCCATCTCCCAAGATACTATTGCTTCTTGCAAACGTTGTAGTCCGGTAGGAGTTAGTACAACGCCTCGTCTTCTCTTGCTTTTAGTTTGTTTCACTTGCATAGGCTGTGTTCCAACAACTTTTTGTGGACACAAAGTCTACTTTTAACTTCTTGCATCAATACTTTTTTGCTTCGTGCATTTCCCTGTAGGCTTTCCCGGAGGATAAGCGCAAAAATCTGAATAGAAGCACGCAAATTACAACTTTTGCAAAAAGTTTTGTGTAGAATCTGATGATCCAACTACTCCAAGAATTTAAACAGCGTCAAACATTCCGAATTTCAAGTTATAACAACCGTAGAAACCACTAACAAAAGCATTGTATAAAGAAAGGTATTTCGATACAGTATTTTTACTGAAAATACCCGTAAAAATTATTACGAAATAATGAGATTGCTGACCCTTACTTAACGGATTGTCATATCAGCCACGGGAATTTGTTGCAGAATCAGGTCAAAAGCTGAAGTTCAGAAAAACTCGTAATTTAGTCAGGTGGAAAATATCTAAATTACTGTAAAATCTGACGCTTCAGTCATTTCAGGCTTTATTCAGCCCCAAACTTGTGATTTTAAGTGAGTTCACTGATATTCTACTGTACTTCCACCGTTTGTGTAATTTTTTGAGTTTTTGATCAACTGGTCTATTTTAACGTTTGATTTTTTTGAGTCAATCCTCTAAATCAACTTACAACATACTAACATCATAATAAATGCTTTCAGTAATTACACTAGATTTTATCAATGCTATTGATTAATGATGCGATCGCTCTGATGAAATTGATGTATTCTTGGCGACATTGTTTATGTAGATAATAAAATCCCCAAATTATTGAATCATTTGGGGATGAAAAGCTAAATCACACAAAATGGCTATCTGTGAGACTCGTATTGGATTTTTGAAATTATCTGTACAGACTGGAAGTAGAGATGAGCAAAGAGTATTTCTGGCAGAACTCAAAGGAGAACATCAGCACAGATGCTATTTTTGGCTGATGGTGGCTGGGGTAATTGCAGCATACTGCTCTGGGGTTAACACTGCTTCTCGAATATTCACAGGTTTGGGAAGTAAGCCATTTTTATAGAAGTAATCAGCTACTCGCTGTTGTTCTTGGATTAAATCGGGAGAGATGGCTCTTAACCCATAACTACGGCGGCTAATGACTAAATCCATCACGTCGGGTGGTAGTTTTTGAAAGGGTGCAATGAGTTGGGCGGTTTCTTTGGGATGCGCCTCAGCCCAGCGTTGAATTTTGTCAATCTCTTCAATCACTATTCGCAAAAGTTCTGGATTGTCTATAGCAAATTGTTTGCCACCAATATAATATCCGCCTGGAGAGTCGAGGCCTTGAGAATCTCGTAAAATCCTGGCTTTACCTAGTTTTTCGGCTCTGGCTAGATGTGGATCACCTGTTACCCAAACCGGAATTTTACCTTCGAGAAAGGCACTGCTGGCTTCTACGTTGGGGATACTCAAAACTTTAATATCGCTATATTTCAAACCGACATCTTCTAAAGCTCTGAGAATAAAGTAGTGAGATGCTGATGCTTTTTGGAAGACGACTTTTTGTCCTTTGATATCTTTTAAAGTCTTAATTGGTGAATCTGGTGGTACTGCGATCGCACTGCTTCTACCACTATTTTCGCTGCGTCGTGAACCAACAACATAGACAATCTGCGCCCCAGCCGCTTGGGCAAAGATGGGAGGCGTTTCACCAACGGAACCCAAATCAATTTTGCCCACATTCATCGCTTCCATCAGTTGTGGCCCTTGGGCAAATTGTGACCATTCCACTGTCACCCCCAAAGGTTCTAGACGCTTTTCTAATACTTTTGTCACCCTGACTAAATCACCAGCTTGCTGATACCCCATCCGCAAGACTTTGGTTTTGATGCCTGCTGGCTTGACATCAGATACGTTATTTGCGGTAGATGAAGTTTCTGCCTTTGGAGTTGGTTGTGTGCAACTGATTAATGTGAATGAGGTTGCAATGCTAATCAACCCTGGAGCTAACAATCGCGTAACACGATGAAAAATGTTTGTATATTGGGGTTTAAAGGTAGCGACCATAATTTTTTTGTACGGCTAGATTAATTGATAACGGAGAGATAATTTTTTATCTGGCTCTATTGGCAATGCCAGAAAATACAAAAAACTGTTGCTCTTTGGGTTCAGCGACATTTTCACCAAGATAGCGATGAATGCCTATACCCATATCTCCGGTTGCTGTCAGCTTAAAGTTGACTTCTGCAAACCCAGCTTTTTGTAAAGATGTACGGACTGTTTCAGAGTGGGGAATACTGTTGGAATGTCCGCGAGTCCAAATGACAAAAGCACCTTTTTTACTCAGGAAACTCAAATTTCCTAATAAGCGATTGAGTTCATTTTCGTCGGCAAGATTACCAAAAACGCCACAAACAATCACAATGTCTGCTGGTACTGCGCCTAGATAGTTAGAGGCGATAGTTGCATCACCATTAATAAACTCAATTTGTTTTGTTAAACCTAATGATTCTATAGTTGCTTTGCCACGTTCTACGAGTTGGGGATTTAGCTCTACAAGTCGTGCGTGAACATCTTGAGCGCGTGGGTGATTTACTAAAGTTCCGAGTAAATCTCGTCCATCGCCAGCGCAGACACTGACTACGCGAATTACTCCTGATGGAGAGAAATTTAAACTGTGGGCGATAAATTCTCGCACAATTTCTAAACGCTGCTGCAACCTCGGTTCTGTTTTGTAGAGGTCGTGCCATTCAAACCAGTCTTTTGGCATAAGGTGATATTTTCGTTTCCGCAAACTAGGAAGGAGGCACAGTGAGTCATACACTGCGCTAAACTACGGTTCATCGGTAGATTTGCCGTATTTAAGAGTAAAAGCAGGCTACCACAGAAATTACAGTTAAATCAAGTCCGATCGCCAAGTGTTGAGTACGGATGTTGAAAGTTACCAATGCTGAATAATTTATGTGGTGAAGTAACCAGCGATCGCCCAAAAAACAGTAACTTTAGTTACATTTCAAAAACCGTAGCTGGCTTAATTAGGACTTACGCATAAAAACGAAAAATCAAGGGTATGGGGGAGCCACTGGCGTGGGTGGGTTTCCCGACTTGAGCCAAGTGGTGTGTATATGTATCTAAAACCCCACGCCACACACCCTTACACCCTTACACCCAATCTTCACAGACAATTTTGGTGTGTAAGTCCTGTTAATATTCCTGTCTTGCACAGTATTATGTTTCCTGCCCAAATCTGACCTGTACAAAATGTCATTTTATTTTCCGGGTGTTGCACAAATTAACAGAAAATGTAAGTAACACTCAGGAAAAATTGAATAATCGCTGACATATTTCGAGAATAAATCACAAATATTCTCACTTGTATCTGCTCAATTACTAATAGTAAATAGCCTATGTTAAAAATAGACTAAAAAGTATTTAAAGGCAAAATATTACTACACTAATGATTGAGGTGTTGCTATATCTAGCCTAAAAAATCATCATTTATTTACATAACTTTTATCATCAAATCACGTCGTCAAACATCAAAAAATATCCACCAAGACCAGCAAATCAATCATGAACCCCGCTTCTTCGTTCAGAGTTCAGGGAGAACTAAAAATTAGTAAACAAAAGCAATCTAATATTTTAGCAGCAATCATTATTAAACTTTTGAACTTAGTTGCCGGGGATACAGATTTAGCCGCAGAGTTTATTCAGTTGTGGACAATTCAAGAGTTTCAACTAGGTGATAATTTAAATAGATACACTGAGAATACAGCTACAGCAGATAACAGCGATTTTTTTTACTTGGTATGTCAAGGTAAAGTGCGCTTGTTGAGTTTTGATGAGACTTTGGGCAGGGAAGTTTCTCCACAGTTGTTATTAGCAGAACAGACATTTGGCGCAGATCATTTGTTTTGCGATCGCCCTTTATCATACCGTGCCATCGGTGCAAGTCCGGGTTTTGTAGCCCAAATTACAATTGCCGATTTACAACTGTGGTTACAACGCTTACCAAATCTCCAAAAGCACTGGCAAAAGTTAGCAGTCGAGCGTCAAGCACTGATTTTCTTTAAAAGTTATACAGAATTGCGATCGCTCAACAGTGCAAGTTTACGGCAATTCTTACCTTATATAATTACTAGCAAAATTCCCGTTGGCGCATCTTTAAATACAGCCACACCAGCCAATGCGGGACGTTTTTGGTTAGCCGGGGGAACAACCTCACTCTTAATTGGTGATAGTTGGGGATATCCTGATGTGACATCTCCCGATGCAATTGCGGAGACAGACTTGTTAGTTTACCAACTACCGATTGAACAGTGGGAATTAGCCCAAGTATTTACTAGTCAAAATCCACAACCAAAAGTATCAGTTATTGATCATTCCGCAATCACCCAAATTCCCCTTCCCAAACCGGAATCTTCCCAATCAGAAATTACCCCAGTCGCAGAAATTGATTTTCCCCAACAGCCAAAAGCTAAACCACGGCGGAAATATCCCTTGATTTTGCAACAAAGTTCATCAGATTGTGGTGCGGCTTGTTTAGCAATGATTAGCCAATATTGGGGTAAACGCTTCCGCCTCAATACTTTACGCAACTTAGCAGCTATAGACAGTACAGGCGCATCTTTAGCAGGTTTAGCCACAGCCGCCCAAACCTTGGGTTACACAACATTACAAGTGAGGGCGAGTTTAACCAAGCTAGAGTCGCAAACTAATCCTTGGATTGCTCACTGGCAAGGCAATCATTATATAGTGGTTTGGCAGATTCAAGGCGATCGCATTTTAATTGCTGACCCAGCGAAGGGGAAAAAATGGCTATCACGCCAAGACTTTGAAGCCAATTGGACAGGATACGCACTTTTATTAAATCCAACCGCCAACTTTCATAGCCGCAACAGCGAGAAACTTGCCTTACGTCGTTATTGGCAGATATTACAGCGCGATCGCCAACTTATTCAATACATTATTCTGGTTTCTCTGGTCATGCAAGTCTTTGGGTTAGCGACTCCCTTACTTACCCAAGTGATTCTCGACCAAATACTATTACTGAAAAATTTTTCCACATTAAATGCTTTTGTACTCGGCTTTTTATGCTTGGGTGTCTGGGGTATTGTTTTAAATGCACAGCGACAATATCTGCTCGATTATTTTGCCAGTCGCATCGATGTTAATTTAATTGGTGGTTTCGTCAAACATACCTTACAGCTACCATTACAGTTTTTTACCACCCGTCAAGTCGAAGACATTCTCAGCCGCATTCCCGAAAATCTCAAAATTCAACAGTTCTTTACCCGTCGCGCTATTACTAGTCCAATTGATGCGGTGATGATTCTTGTCTATTTTGGGGTGATGGCTAACCTCAATTTGCGACTCACTTTATTAGTTGTGAGTGGAATTATCCCCGTTGTGATGTTGATTGTGGGTGCAAGTTCATTCCTCCAGCAGATATCGCGGGAAGTTTTGCAAACATCCGCCAGCCAAAATTCTGCCACAGGGGAAATCATCACGGGAATTGTCACAGTCAAAACCGCCGCCGCCGAAGCTTCAGTGCAGACATATTGGCAAAAGCAGTTGCTGAAAATGCTCAAGGCGCGGTTACGGGGACAGAAGTTAGCCAATGTCTTACAAATGCTGCGGAATTTAGTTAGTCACATTGCGACAACAGTTGTTTTATGGTGTGGGTTGCAACTAGTCATCACTGGGGATATGTCACTGGGTAAATTGGTGGCGTTCAATATGTTGATGAGTAATGTGATTCATCCTGTGTTGGCATTGGTAGAGTTATGGGATGAATTACCCGCAGTATTCACAGCCCTAGAGCGAGTTAACGATGTCTTAGATTCTCAGCCAGAAGAAAATTCCCAAAAACCTTTACAGGTAATGCCGACAATTCGCGGTGAAGTGCAGTTTGAGAATGTATTTTTCCGCTATCATCCTGATGACCAGCGTCAGACTTTGCAAAATGTCTCTTTTCACGTCAAATCAGGGCAAACTGTCGGGATAATTGGTCAGAGTGGTTGCGGTAAAAGCACCTTAGTCAATTTGCTGGCGGGTTTATATCGTCCCGAAAATGGGCGGATTTTAATTGATGGCATTGATATTAGTACGGTATCGCTGCCATCGTTACGCAGTCAAATCGGTTTTGTCCCCCAGGATAACTTTTTGTTTTCCGGCACGATTTTAGAAAATATTACTCTGTATAATCCAGATTTGCATCCTGAACAAGCGATCGCCGCCGCCAAATTAGCCGAAGCTCACAGTTTTATCCGCGAACTACCTTTAGGCTACAACACCCCCGTCGGGGAAAGAGGTTTGCGGCTGTCTGGTGGACAAAAACAAAAAATTGCGATCGCTCGTGCTTTAATTAGTAACCCCAAAATTTTAATTCTAGACGAAGCTACTAGCAGTCTCGACTCTGAATCTGAGCTTTGTTTGTACCAAAAATTAGCTCATTTGAATCAGCACCACACTACTTTTATCATCTCCCATCGCCTTTCTAGTCTGCGCCACACCGACCATATCCTAGTTCTCAACCAAGGTATTTTGGTTGAACAAAGCACCCATCAAAAGTTGATGGCAACCATTGGTCTTGATTAATTAACACAGTTCAGTTAAGAAAGCGTTTCGACAGCGATCGTATTTGATTTGTGAAAATCGAGAGGCTCAGATCCCCGACTTCTTGAAGAAGTCGGGGATCTTTTGGTTCACGAATGATTTAGGACTGCATTCATTCCGAGTCTCATAGCGCAAGTCATCTTCAGATGACTCAACTAAAAATGTATTCCAGTCCACTTAAGTGGACTTTGGCTATGAGCCTGGAACTTTAGTTCGAGGCGGGAATGGCTTGAAAGCGATAGGCTAGGCAAGCTTTGTTTGTATAGCCCCAGACTAATTGTACTGCCAGCCCTATACCCCTTCACCCAGTCCCCACAGATAATTCCTATTCATGATTCCCGGATGAAATTTATATTTTGTTAAAAATATTTTTAACAACGCCAAATACATAAAATTACTTTGTTTTTGATATTGCTATAGGAATTACGATATTTAGTGATTGTTTATTAGACAAGTTAATGGTAAATTTCTATATGAATTTGAACCAAAGAAAAGTTTCTTATGAACAATAAATGAGGGGTCAAACCCCTCAGTAAACAGCGAATCCGTGACAATACTAAAACTTAGAACATACAAATGGAGACATCAAAAAAAATCCGTATTTTTTACTGGTAAAGTTTTAATTGAGAAGATGACATTTAGAAAAAAACGTAGTATAAATACTAAAGTAGCTATTAATTTTTTTGCTAAATACCGTTGATGTTCTCAGGGAAAACTATCACCTTCTCACCAAACTTTGCTAGAAAAACTGAAGCGAAAGATTATACGGTAAAATTATCAGGGCAGTAGATTAAACTAAGTATTGAGAAGACAAACAGAGGATAAAACTGCGTCTACCAAGAGCCAAGCCAGATTGTTATAGTCATTAAAATGACATTACCAAAGATTGAAAAGTAACTAACTACTAAATGAAATACAGTTAACTTTCTCCTCCAAGGTCAAGCTCATGGACATCATCATCAGAACACATGCAGTTCTCACCTCAGTACCAAGAATGAAGCAGCCTTCACGGCTATATTTAGTCATTCTCCACAGGCTTATAGCTAAAACTAAACATAAATTTAGAGGGTAGTTGTTACAACATCCAACTGCAACAACTATTGATTAATTATTGACTACCTGTAACACCTAATTCCCCAGTGCAATTAACACTATGAATCACAACATAACTAGCGTCAGTAACTTTAATAAAGGTATCAATCCTCAACAATTTGACCAAATAGTAGAAGCAATTCTAGCTGGTAAGTATTCTTGGGCATGTGTGTTAATGCTACGTGTTGCTGGTTACAATCCATTACATTACATTCCTTATCGCACTTATAACAGATTGCTCAAAGAAAATTCTTCCCCAAGTAGAACGCAACAACAAGAAGTATCATCTGCGGATAAATCTGTCGCAACTCATTGCTTGGGCAAAATTAAAGACTTAACTTACCTTGAGGTAGTAGGTAAAGCAAAAAACTGAAATTCGTGGCGGTAATATGGAGCAATCGTTAGCCCAAGAAATGCCAGAACATCAAGCGATCGCACTCAAGATTTTTCCTTAAAATTGAGTAATGAGTAATAAGTAAATTTCTAACTCATTACTCATTACTCATTACTTTTCTCAATCAGTTGCTGTCAGTCCTGAATGTCGAGCTTTGACAAACAGCAAATAACATGATGTCATTAATTATTGAAATTTATGTAAAAATATCACGTTAATTATACTGTTTCCAATTAACTAACCCATCTTTGAGATAATTTCTCCAGGTGGGTTTTGTTGTCATAGATTCAAGCTTCTAGAGTATGAAAAGTCTGATTTAGTCTTGGTATCAAGAGAACAATTAGGGATAAAAATTTTTACCAAAATGTGCCAAAATGGCAAATTTAAACTATCAATATCATTTAAATTATACATAGAGCAGATGAGTCAATAAGCTCATCAACAATGATAAAATCATTGAATATCTGACTATGAAATACATTTAACTGATTGTTTTTGCTGAAGCAGTCAGTATCCCAAAGAGTACATAACTCTGAAACCAAGACAGACAATCAAACTGTTGCTATTGGTTGTTTTGTTTCTCAGGAAGCCTGAGCATCAACAAGTTAAAAAGTTGGTTTTCCGCAACTTTTACTTTCAATGCCCTCTAGTCAGTTTCTCTATGGTGGGGAAAACTTAGTAGAGCCTTCCATACTTTTATAGTCAGAGAAATAGACAACATAACAGTTAACAGTTGTTGTTACTGATAGAGCATATAACTACTACACTTTTGTTTTAATGCTCTAAATCCTAGTTCTACCAAACAGGATCATCTCTGCTGTAATAACACATAATGGATACAGTATTGGCTGGAAGCTAAAAGCCCAAATAGCTTCCAGTTTTTTATGTAAGCTGGTATGTTTTTAACTTGTATGAATACTAATGAGTAATTTGTCAAAAATTTTGCTGGAATCAGAAGAAGTGATGCAATTCCTCAAAAAAGAAATGAGATTGAAGGAAGTATATCAACAGATTTTATTTCACAAAATCATCCGTCAAGCCGCCGTGCTGTACTATAGGACTCATATTTGATTTCTGAAAAAAATCAGTACACCCAGATCAGGCTTCTTTCCTACTCCCTACTCCCCATTCCCTACTCCCTGTCTACACAACTAGATTCAGGAATCAAACCGTATTCCTATAGAGATATTACTATTACACCGTCAGAAATTGAAGCAGAAGCAGAAAAGCAGCGCCGGGAAAGACATTTAGAAAGAGCCGCAGATACACTGGAATGGTTAGCTGATCAATTAATTACGCCTGAAGATTGGGAAAGAGGAATTTGCGATCGCCTATTATCTCACAAACTCGCACAGGTATTATTTGCCGATGAAGTAGAGCATTTTTTTCAGCAAAATCGCGCCGAATTTGAGCAAGTGATTTTTTATCAAATACTGCTTGACTCAGAAACATTGGCACAAGAGCTATACTATCAAATCGAAAATGGTGAAATTAGTTTTTATCATGCCGCCAAAATTTATGATATTGATATTCATCGTCAGTTTAAGTGTGGATATGAAGGTATAGTTTATCGTTCCGCACTCCAACCAGATATAGCCACTGTTGTATTTCGAGCAGCACCACAACAGGTAACATTACCTTACTACTCTAGTGCTTATGCACCCGTTCTAACAACCACAAAGAAGCGATCGCACCGATAAAGTGAGCAGTAATCCCGTTAATATTAGCTACGGCGACAAACACATCCAACGCTCGAATAATTTTATTGGGGTCTGTAATTGCTACCCCTGGTGGTTGGGAGATAGATTTAGCGACTAAAACGCCTAAAGTTGAGCCAGCACCTAAAAGAGTTAATAGTATTCCCACTAAACTAATCATTATGCCTAATCTGATAGTGGCGATCGTGTCGGCTTTGCTAGGGTGTAAAGCATGATTCGGATTTTCTAACCTTTTACCCAGACGTGTATAACGAAAATCCCAATACACACTAAATAATAAAGCCACAATCCCGCAGATAGCCCAAAATATCCCGACTCCTAGACCTGCATTTGGTTTGTCAGCAAAGCCACGCCCAGTTGAAGCAAACAATACAGCTATCCCAGACACCACAGCCAGTCCTAGCTGTACCCAAAAAGTAATCCAGCCTGTCAAGCGAATAGTGTTACCAACTGTGTGAAGCGATGCTGTTATAGTTCTCGCGTCTGTTTCTGTTTGCATATTTAATTTCCATCTGTTGGCATTTCTTAGGAATCTCCCCCAACTTCAAGCATATTTTGGCTTGATAATGGAATACCCCCACCTACAGGCAGAAACTTTTGGCTATCTTCATTAGGATTTACGCAGTGAGATGAAAAATCAAGGGTTTTAGGAAGGGTGTACTTAAGCTAATGCTGATTCAAAACCCTTACACCCCACACCCGGTCTTTACAGATAATCTTTGTGCGTAATTCTGAATCAGTATCTAATCTATCTAAATAGGTTATTCTGCCAACACTTTAGAGTAAAATTAATCCTTTAGATAGAGGAGGGCAAAGCCGATGACTCGTGTCATCATTGTGCGTCATGGGCAGAGTAGCTACAATGCCGAACGGCGTATTCAAGGGCGCACGGATGCGTCAACACTAACAGAAAAAGGTCGTAATGATGCCAGTAAAGTAGGCAAAGCCCTCAGCAATATTTCATTTCAGGCAATTTATTGCAGTCCTCTGCAACGAGCTAAACTCACCGCCGAGATTATTCAAAGCGAGTTAGCCAATACTCAAGAGTCTGCTGCTGTCCAAACTTCTGATAAGTTATTGGAAATTGATTTGCCTTTGTGGGAGACAATGCTAACTGCGGATGTTGAGCAGAAGTTTGCTGAAGACTATCGCATTTGGCATGAAAATCCTGACCAATTGGTAATGCAAATTCAAGATGCTGAGGGGACAAGAGAGCATTTTCCAGTTCTGGCTTTGTACGAACAAGCACGGCAGTTTTGGCAAGATATTTTGCCACAGCATCAAGGTCAAACTATTTTAATAGTTGGGCATAACGGAATTAACCGCGCCTTGATTAGCACAGCACTGGGTATTCCTCCCAGCCGTTATCACTCCATCCAGCAATCTAACTGTGGTGTGACTGTATTGAATTTTGCTGGCGGTTTGGGTGAACCAGTCCAACTAGAATCGATGAACCAAACGCAGCACATGGGGGAAGCATTACCTTCATTGCGTCCCGGTCATCAAGGCGTGCGGTTGTTGTTAGTGCGTCATGGTGAAACTGAGTGGAACCGTCAAACCAGATTTCAAGGACAAATTGATGTTCCTTTAAATGACAATGGCAGAAATCAAGCGCAAAAAGCAGGCGAATTTCTCAAGGATGTAGCCATTGACTTTGCTGTGAGTAGTTCTATGCAACGTCCAAAAGAAACAGCCGAGATTATATTGCGTCAACATCCCAGCATTCAGTTAGATTTGCAAGATGGTTTGCGAGAAATTAGTCATGGCCTTTGGGAAGGGAAATTAGAGAAGGAAATTGAACAAGAATTTCCGGGAGAATTACACCGTTGGCGGACTGTACCAGCTGAGGTACAAATGCCAGAAGGTGAGAATTTACAACAAGTGTGGGAACGTAGCGTTGCGGCGTGGCAATCTATTGTGCAAACCGCATTAGATAATCAACTCACAACAGGATTAGTAGTGGCTCACGATGCAACTAATAAAACCCTGCTGTGTCATATTCTCGGTTTAACAGCAGAAAACTTTTGGAATTTCCGCCAAGGTAATGGCGCAGTTAGTGTGATTGACTATCCCAACGGACTTGATGGTTTTCCGGTATTACAAGCAATGAATATCACGGCTCATTTGGGTGGTGGTGTTCTGGATAAAACCGCAGCTGGAGCATTATAAAACAGGGAGGAGTGAAGAGTCAGAAATGAGGTAATAAATTAGGTGTGAATAGTTAAACCTAAATACTCATAACTCTTAACTCCTAGCTTGAAAGTGCTGAGTCACCGAAGTTTGCTCAACGCGGGGAACCCGCGCACGCAACTTCTCGCTGAGTGCTGAGTAACAATCTAGTACCTAGTCAAGAGTCCCTCTTCATGTTTAGTTGTGAGATGTTCTCATGATTAGCTGACTTGTCACTCCTAACGTATGATTTTTATGAATGAACTTTTACAACAAGTCCGAGTAATTGATCCAATTTCTGGCACTGATCAAATAGCCGATGTCCTGATAGTTGATGGTCGTATTCAAGCTGTAGCTGCACAAATTTCGGCAATTAGTAATGAGACTCAAGTTAGAGACTGTCGGGGATTAATTCTAGGAACTGGGTTAGTAGATTTATATAGTCACTCTGGCGAACCAGGGTTTGAAGAGAGAGAAACTTTATCGTCTTTGTTGCAAGCGGCTGCATCTGGTGGCTTTACCAGAATTGGTATTTTACCTGATACATCTCCAGCCATTGATCATCCGGCGCTGGTGGCGCAGTTGCAGAAGATGAGAGGGGAAGGGGGACGTGGGGGACAAGGTGGACAAGGGGGACAAGGTGGACAAGGGGGACAAGGTGGACAAGGTGGACAAGGTGGACAAGGAAGAAACTATGTTTCTTCTCCCTTGTCTACCCCCTCTCCCTTGTCTCCCCCCTCTCCCTTGTCTCCCCTCTCTCCCTTATCTACCCCCTCTCCCTTATCTCCCCCACACCCCGACACCCCGACACCGTTACTCAACATCTGGGGTGCAGTTACTTTGGATGTGGCGGGAAAGCAGATGACAGAGTTGGCTGATTTAGCGGCTGCGGGAGTGGTGGGTTTTACTGATAGTCATCCGTTGGATAATTTGGGGTTGGTGCGGCGAGTGCTGGAATATGTACAGCCTTTGGCTAAACCTGTGGCTTTTTGGCCTTGCGATCGCCAGCTTACCTCGAATGGTGTGATGCGTGAAGGGGTAGATGCGTTGCGTTTTGGTTTACCACCAGTTCCCGCCAGTGCCGAAACAACTGCGATCGCCTCTTTGTTAGAATTAGTGGCGGCGACTGGTAATTTGCAAGTTCATATTATGCGCGTCTCTACGGCGCGGAGTGTGGAATTAATTGCGGCTGCTAAGGCTGCTGGTTTACCCATCACCGCCAGCACTACTTGGATGCACTTGTTATTGGATACCACATCTATTAACCCTGAGCGAAGCCGAAGGGTTAACATCGAGGGTAGCCGAGATGTTAAAAGTTATGACACCAGTTTGCATTTAGATCCGCCTTTGGGAAATCCCAGCGATTTAAAAGCTTTGCGTGAAGGAGTCCGCACAGGTGTAATCGATGCGATCGCGATCGACCACGCGGCTTATACTTATGAAGAAAAAGTCCAAGCTTTTGCCGAAGCTCCAGCAGGAGCAGTTGGTTTAGAACTAGCCTTACCTTTGTTGTGGCAAAATCTGGTGGTAACGGGAGAATTTACAGCCTTAGAATTATGGCAAGCTTTAAGTAGTAATCCCGCAAAATGTTTGGGACAGGAATTAAGTACATTAACTGCTAATCAAAAAGCCGAGTTAACTTTGTTTGACCCTTCGCAAACCTGGAAAGTGGAAAGGAAAAATTTACAGACACTTTCGAGTAATACACCTTGGATGGGGCGAGAATTACAAGGTCGGGTGTTGCAAATTTGGTGTTAAATTAATCTTGGTAGTTTTGGCGATCGCGCGGATGGGTAGGTGTTCAAAAATAGCGGTTCGGGAAAATGGCTGTATTCCTTTCAGCACAAGCTTTTGCCAAAAAAATAAATTAAAATCATCCGCGCACCTTGCTATGTATAGATTCCAGCGTTTTTGTGTCAATCAATTTGCATTATGCTGTGTTATAATTTTTCCATCCGCGCAACTGAACCTTGAAAACTTTATAGGACAACGCTTTCTGGCTCCCGCTATTGCAATTTCAACTAATCCCTATTAGGGATTGAAACAATTTAAGACGTTCCCCCATTTTACCAATATCGGATTGCAATTTCAACTAATCCCTATTAGGGATTGAAACCTACAGAGAGGCTTGAATGAAGAATTGATTGGTTGATTGCAATTTCAACTAATCCCTATTAGGGATTGAAACTGCGTGGGCTGAGATTTCGGCAGGCTCTCTACAAGATGTGGATTGCAATTTCAACTAATCCCTATTAGGGATTGAAACGGAATAATCGGGGCTGCCATCACCATCGGCATCAGAAATTGCAATTTCAACTAATCCCTATTAGGGATTGAAACAAATTTTCACAATAGGTAAACCAACTCATGGTAAATTGCAATTTCAACTAATCCCTATTAGGGATTGAAACAGAAGCGGAGTTAATTGGTGCGATCGCTCAAGCAATTGCAATTTCAACTAATCCCTATTAGGGATTGAAACAGACTAAAACTTCCATACAAGCAATTTAAACAAGACATTGCAATTTCAACTAATCCCTATTAGGGATTGAAACATCTTAGAAGCATCTCTGAGGCTTGCTGAGGACTTCCAAGGTACAGCACTTGCGTCTGTTATGAGGTACAATAAATTAAAATATAAATACCTCTAAATGAAGTCATACTCTGTCGATCTTCGAGAAAAAATAGTTGCAGCACATCTTCAAAAAA